>JAJECB010000387.1 GCA_022822245.1 Gammaproteobacteria bacterium | reverse complement strand
ACAATCATGCAGGTCCTGAGCTTGACCTTGTTTGAAAAAACCCCACTATTACAGATACTTACAGCTCCGGAGAGCTTGACCGAACCTCACGATACGTCTAACCAATTGAAATTGCTATACTAATTCTTGGGACACTAGTGGTGTACCTTCATGAAAATACTCTATTCGAATCCGACCGTGAGATACAGGCACCCTGCTTCGGGTATCACTGTTCAGCCGAACATCTCGGGGTGCCGGGCACCGGCGCGTCTGCGAATGTCACCGTGCTCCGCTGCCGCCTCACCAGTGGGATCAGGCGACGCAGCCGCCTCCGTCCCGGGTGGTGACCTCGATCTCGATCTTCATGCGGGGGTCGACGAGCTGGGCGACGATGAACGTGTTGGCGGGGCTCGCGTCGCGACAGTACTCGCCGATGATGTCGACGGTCTGCTCGTAGTAGGCGCGGTCGGCAATGTAGATGACGACCCGGACCACGTCCCGGAACGAGGCGTTCAGCTCTTCGAGGGCCCAGTGGATGTTGCGGAAGGCCTGGTGGGTCTGCTCGACGATGTCGTCCGAGATGGTGTGGTTCACGTAGTCGAAGCCGACGCACCCGGAGAGGAACACCATGTCGCCGTCACGCACGCCGCGGGCGTAGCCGCCCCGCTCCTCGAAGCGCGAGCCGGTGAAGAATCGTTCTCGGGCCATGGCTGACGCCTCCGGTTCAGTACGGGGTGCCGTCACGGCGGACGAGCCGGCCGCCCCGAATCAGCATGTCGATGTCGGGATAGTCGACGTCGTCGACCGGCGGGCGATCCCCCACCTCGAGGTAGACGACGTCGGCCTCCGTGCGGTTGACGAGGTGGTGGCCGTCCGCCCTTCCGGCCGGGAAGCCCGCGACCATGCCGGGGCCGAGGGTCTGCTCGCCCGCATCGGTGACCAGCATCGCCTCGCCCTCGACGATGTAGACGAACTCGTCCTGGTGCGAGTGCCAGTGCCGCTGCGAGGACGCGGTGCCGGGCGGAAGGGTCACCAAGTTGACTCCGAAGTTCTTGAGCCCGAGCGCATTGCCGATCCGCCGCTTCTCCCGTGCCGCGCAGGCCGCATCGAACTCGGGTGGATAGCTCGTGCCCCGCGTGACCTCGACGGTCGCCGGGTCCAGCGCGGGTGGTGCGGGCCGATCCGCCATCTCCTCGCCTCCCCGAGCCGCGCGGCTCAGTCGCCGGTGAGGGGCTCGAAGCCCCAGGAGAACAGGGGCCGCCCCCCGTCCGCGCCCACCACCACGACCTCCTCGAGCCACGCGCGCTCGCGTTCGCCGCCCGGGTAGAAGAGGTGTATCGGCAGGACCATGTTCTCCTCCAGCACCCAGTCCCGGTAGGGCTCGCCGTCCGGGAGCTGCACCTCGAAGTCCATGTGGGAGAGACCGAGCCCGTGGAAGAAGATGAACGCACTGTCCGGGTCGGGCATCCCGGCCTTGCGGTAGACCTCGCGGCCGAGCGCGCAGAGCTCGCTCACCCGGGCACCGGGCCGCATCGCCTCGACGAGCGCCTCCCCGACCTTTCCGGTGGCGGCGAGGCGCTTCGCACCCTCCGGTGACGCGTCGCCGCCGACCACCCAGGACTTGCCGCCGTCCCAGCAGTAGAGGTCGAGGGTCCCGTGGCAGTCGAACATGACGTGGGTGCCGGGGGCGACCTCCTCGTCCTCGAGCCCGCTCTGCACGGTGAGGGTGGGGTCGTCCCCGATCGCGTGGCTCACCACGAGCCCTCCCGGGTCGCGCACGAACCCCCCGAGCTCGACCGCCGACACGGCATAGGCGTGGTTGAGGTCCTGGCGGGTCCAGCCCCTCTCCCAGCGCGAGACGGTACGCCGGATGGCTTCCTCGTTGAGGCTCGTCGCACGGGCGAGGAGGTCGAGCTCCGCCGGAGTCTTGACCGACCGGGCATGCATCAGGGGGTCGTAGCCGTTCGCGACATCGACGTCCGGCAGTCCCAGCCGCCGGCCGAAGCCCTCGTCGTCGAAGCCGACCCGCCCCCGGTCGATTCCGAGGTCGCGCATCGCGCCCCGGATCTGCTCGCCGCTCTCGAACCGGTAGGCGGCCCGCGCCCGCTCCACCCACTCGATGCCCGCCGCGGAGCGCGGGATGTGGGCGTCGATGTCCTCCTGCCGGGGCGGCAGGTCCACGGGCGACATCACCGAGCGACAGGGGCGGATGTCCTTCACCCAGGTCGGCTGGTAGAGCGGGGTGGTGAGGTAGTAGTCGGCGAGCACCAGGATCGGATGCTCGGGCTCGCGCCGGGCGAGGACGAGCGTGTAGGGCCGCGGCTCGTCCGCCTTGTGGGCGACGCCGTTGAAGCCCGTCAGGTAGAACACGTTGAGCGCGCTGGTGACGACGAGGCCGTCGAGCTCGCGCGCCTCCATGTCGGCGAGGAGCCGGTCCAGGTTGCAGAAACGCTCCGGCAGGCGCTGCCGCGCGAACGCGGGGCCGTTCTTGGCCCGTGCCGTCGTCGTCATCGATCTCTCCTTCGCTTGTCGGGAACCGCCGAGGGGCTGCCCGGACCGACCGGACCGGAACGCGCCGCCGCCGGCCGCCTCGCTACGCCGCGGTACGCCGGGCGGGCGACTCGTCGCGGAACGCGGGCATCACCTCCGCCGCGAACCGCTCGAGCTGCTCGACCATCACCGCCTCCGGGGTGCCCATGCTCGACTGCACGTTCACCACCTCGAGCCCCGGGAAGTTCTCCTCGAGCTGCCGGAGATAGGCGATCATCTCGTCGGCGGTGCCGCAGAACCACGAGCGCGACTTCATCAGGCGGTCGATGGTCGGGAAGTCGACTTCCGCCCAGCCTCCCCGCCCGGCGAGCGCCGCCAACTGCTCGTCGGTGAGGCCGCGGAAGAATCCGAGCGGGGCGAACATCTTCGCGTGCTCCTCGTAGAAGGGCGTCGCCTCGCGCACCGCCTGCTCGCGGCTGTCCGCGAGATGGAAGTTGACTCCGACGCAGATCCCCTCGCCGAGCTCCGCCTCGACGCCGGCCCGGGCGAGGGCGTCGCGGTAGCCGACCACCGGCCCCTCGCCGAGCAGCGCCGAGCCTCCGCCGACGATGCCCTTGATGCCGTGCTTCACCATGAAGTCGAGCCCGCGCGGGCTCGCGCTCACGATGGGCTGCCAGCATTCGACGGGGAGGCGCGCGGGACGCGGAACGAGGGTGAGGTCCTCGAGCTCGTAGCCCCGGTAGGGGAGCTTCGGCGGCAGCGTGTAGTGCTTTCCGCGGTGCGAGAAGCGCTCCTCGTTGAAGGCCTTGAAGAGGATCTCGACCTGCTCCTCGAACATCTCCCGGTTCTCGTCCTGATCCATCATGATCCCGCCCAGGGTCTCGACCTCGCGGGTGTGGTAGCCGCGGCCCACGCCGAAGATCGTCCGCCCGCCGGTCAGGATGTCCGCCGTCGCGTAGTCCTCGGCGAGCCGGAGGGGATGCCACATCGGGCAGATGTTGAAGCCGCAGCCGATCCGCAGGCGCTCCGTCACGTGGGCGAGGTGCACGGCCACCATCAGGATGTTGGGGATGCACTCGTAGCCTTCGTGCTGGAAGTGATGCTCGGCGAGCCAGAGGGCGTCATAGCCGAGCCGGTCCATGGTGGTGGCGAGCGCCTCGGTCTTCGAGAAGACGGTCATGAGATGCTCGTTCGGGTAGCGCCGGTCGTTCGCGGGGGTCGCATCCTGGCCCATGTCACCGAGATCGACATGGCCCGCGTAAAGCGACGAGAACTTCGTGATCATCGTGTTCGCTCCCCAATCCTCGCGTTCGCCGCATTCGATGCGGCGGGGAAAGTCGTTCCGGCCGCTATGGTAGCGTGAGAATCCCCGGGACACCCCTGCGTCCCGACCGCCCCACGAAGGTCGTGCCCGACAAGGAGGGTGCGCGGGCAACCGGCGTGAGAACGGCGGGCGTCAGCCGTCGTACGCGACGAACTTCATGGCCTGGTAGACGCTGCGCCGCACCTGCCGGCGCTTCAGGCGCGCGTTGAGGAACCGGTTGAGGCCGGCCGCGAGCGCGTCGCCCACCTCCGCCGGGGGTTCCGCGCGCAGCTCCTCGCGCACCGCCAGCACCGTCTTCAGCAGATGCACCGACACGATGAACTCGCCGGAGCCATGGTCGTAGAGCCCCTCCACCGCGCCGGTCAGGAAGGCGTCGGCATCCTCCACCCGCCATGGCGCGTCGTCGGGCTCGCGTGCCGTATAGGGCGCGTTGCGGCCGCTGAAGCAGGCCATCTGCAGGAGGGCGGGCGGCCACAGCTCCGGGAACTTCGCGCACTGCTTCCGAACCGCATTCGCGAAGGTGAGCCCGTGCGTGAAGGAGAGCCAGCCGACGTTGTCGTCGACCGGAACCCGGACCCGGTCCTGATGCGCTTCGTCGAATGCGAGGAGGTTGCGGGCATTGGCGCCGAGCAGGGCGTGGAAGAGGTCGACCGGCGGCGCGGCGCTCGACTCGGCGGCACGTGCGAGCGCCTTTTCGATGCCGAGCCCGCTCCAGTCGCCGGGGGCCGGAGCGGTGCCGTTCCCCGCCCTTCCCCACCGGGCGAGGGCCTTGGCGTAGCCCCGGTACTCGGGGATCAGGTCCTCGCGAGTCGCGAACACGAGGCCACGCACGAGGGACAGGAGCAGCGGCTCGGCGACGCCGTCGCCGAGCCGCTCGATGAGGTGTCCCACCTTGCTCACGTAGATCAGCGAGTGACCGAAGTCGTTGTAATGGGCGAGCGCGGCCCGGCTGAAGGCCCGCTCGAAGTCGGCGAAGCCGAGCCCCGCCGCGAGCCCGCCCCGCAGCATCGCCACCGCCGCCGCCTCGTCCTCACCCTCGACGGCGGCGACGAATGCCTCTTCATCCCAGGCCCGGGCGCCGTCCGGAAACGGATGGCGCGGCTCTCGCAGGACGTCGTCGGCGATGTGCGCGATCCCTTCGAGCAGACATGCGAGGCGGGTCTCGTCGTCGCCTTCGTTCTCGTCATGGAGGATGAGCCAGTCCGCGACCCCGGCATACGCATGCGTCCACCCGAACTCCATGCGATCGAAGGACCAGTGGATGGATTCGCGCAGCGCGTCCAGGGGATCGGCGCCGAGCCGATGCAGGCGCGCAAGCTCGCGCGCCATGCGTTCGTAGCCGTTGTCCTCGCGGGCTTCGGCGAGGCTGGCGAGGATCCGGGCACGGCGCTCGGCGAACGGCGGGTCCGCGAGGTCGATCCAGACCTCGGCGCCGCGGATCTCCACCGGGTAGGTGCGAAGCCCCTCGCCGCCATAGAGGTTCCGGCCGCTTTCGAGGTCGAACTTCCAGTTGTGCCAGTTGCAGGTCAGGATGCACCGCCCGTCGAGGTTGCCCTCGCGCAGCGGATAGCCCTCGTGCGGGCAGCGGTTGTTGCAGGCAAGCACGCCGCGCGGGGTGCGGAACAGCGCGATCTGCCGTCCGTCCTTGCGGAACACGAGCCGCCCCCGGTCCTCGAGCGCATCGAGGGAAGCCGCGCGGGTCCAGTTCGTCCTGTCGGTCATGGTGGTTCCTCCCCGAGGCCGGGCCGGACCGCCGGGTCCCGGCGACTCCGGAGACGGGCGGGATTCTCCCGGCCGGACGGCGCCCATCCTCGGGGTCCGGTTCCGTCTCCGAAATCGGAAGATACCCGCGATTCTCGACCGTATCGAACGCGCACGCCGGCCTTCGCGGTCGTCGATGGAAACCGGCGGTGCCGCGAAGTGTATCCGCCGGGACGAAGGCTTCGGGCGGCTCGATGGCTCGTTGCCGTCGACGGCTTCGATCTCTTCGGCGGCCGCCTTCCTTCCCCTGCGGCAATGCGTCATCCTTTCCTGCGCCAGCATCGAGCGGAGGTTCGAAGGAAAGTGGCGGCGGAACGTATGAGGGGATGCAACGGTGATCGCGGCGAGCACGGAGAAGCGGTCGCGGCGGGCCTTGCCGAGCTCTCGGGCTGGGCCGCCGCCCTCGCCTGGCGGGGCGTTCCCGAGTCTGCCCGACGCCGGGTCGCAAGGCTCTTCGCGGACGATCTCGCCGCCATCGTCGCGGCACGGGAGGAGCCGGAGCTCGGCTCCCTCGCAGAGCGGATCGTCCGTGCCTCCGGCCCCCCGGAGGCCACCCTCTTCGACGGGACTGGACGACGCCTCGACCGCTACTCCGCAGCGCTCGCGAACGGGAGCGCCGCCGACTGGTGCGAGCTCGACGGCGGCTATCGCAAGGCGCTCTGCCATGCGGGGCTCTATTGCCTCCCGGCGGTGCTCGCGGAGGGCGAGGCGGCCGGGAGCCCCCTCGAGGCGATGCTCCGTGCCCTCCTCGTCGGCTACGAGACGGTCACGCGGGTGGCGAGCACCTTCGAACGCGCCGACCTCGCGCTCCATCCGCACGGCTCGCTTGCGGCGGTCGGGGCGGCGGCGGCCGTGGCCGCCCTTCGCGGGCATCCGCCCGGCACGGCGGCGGCGGCCATCTCGACCGCCGCGACCCTGGTGTCCCCGGGACCGTTCAACCACGCGGTCGAGGGCGCGCTCGTGCGCAACGTCTGGCCCGGTCTCGGCGCCGCAGCCGGGATCAGGGCCGTCGACTGGGCCGAGATCGGCATCACCGGGCTCGCGACGAGTCTTCACGATGTCCAGGCCGTCGCCCTTGCGGCAACCGCGCAGCCGGACCGGCTGAGCAGGGACCTCGGCGCCGCCTGGGCGGTCGACGATGCCTACCAGAAGGTCCACGCCTGCTGTCAGTACGGTCACGCGGCGGTCGAGGCGACCCTCGCGCTCCTCGAGTCCCGGCCGCACGCGGACTTCGCGCGGGACCTGCGGAGGATCCGCGTCGAGACCCACCGGCGGGCGCGGAAGCTCGACAACGTCCATCCGGCGACGACCCTCGCCGCGAAATTCTCGCTCCAGCACATCCTCGCGACGACCACCCATCACCGTCACGCGAACGCCCCGGCGTTCCACGCCGCCACGCTGTCGAACCCCGCGATTGCGGCGTTGCGGGAGAAGGTCACGATTGCCCCCTTCGAGCCCGAGCTCGACCCGCCGAACGATCGGCCGGCGCGGGTGACCTGGGAGCTCGGAGACGGCTCGCTCGTTGCGCGCGAATGCCTGAGCGCGCGGGGCGGGCCGGACCGGCCCTTCACCGAGGTCGAGATCCGCTCGAAGATCCGGGGCATCCTGGACGAGCCGTACCCGGGGCTGTCGGGGGCGATGATGGAGATCATGGACCTCGCCCCCGACGTGCTGGCGCGGCCGTGGCGCGAGACGGTGGCGACGGTGGCGGCGGGTGGGACGGCCCTCGAAATGCGGAGGCCGATAGCGGCAACATGAGCCGACGCGGGAAGCACTGTGCGGGGAGGGCCCGCCATGGCGGGGTCGCGGTTGATCTCCGCCGACTCCCCTCCCTTGTCCGTGTGCAGAATGAACGGGCCTTCGGTCCATCCGGAAAGGACGGGCCGTCGGCCGGAGAGGGGACGCGGCGTGCGGACGGCGCGCAAGGACGAAGAGCATGACGAGAGAGAAGGTCGTCCTCTACGAGAACCTCAGGACGCCGAGCTACACGCCCTTCTACCTCGCCCACGTCGAGGGACTGTTCGAGGCCGAAGGGGTTGACGTCGAGCTTCGGCTTTCTCCCGCCCCCGCCGAAACCGCGGCGGGCCTCGTCGAAGGGCGCGCCGACGTCGCCTTCGGGGGGCCGATGCGGGTCATGATGCACCACGACGCGGCGCATC
>JAJECB010000055.1 GCA_022822245.1 Gammaproteobacteria bacterium | reverse complement strand
ATGTCGCAGGCGAGGGCGAGGGCGAGGCCCGCCCCGGCCGCCGGGCCGGGCAGGGCGGCGATGGTCGGCACCGGCAGGCTGACGAGTACCCCGGTGAGGGTGCGCTGGCGCTGCTGGAGCTCGAGCACCGCTTCGCCGGTCGTGCGCTCCGTGTTCGGACCGGGGCCGCGGCCGCTGCCCATGCCCTTCACGTCACCGCCGGCGCAAAAGGCGGTGCCGGCGCCGGTCAGGACGAGCGCGCCGACGGCCGGGTCGTTCCCGAGGCGAAGGACCATGCGGCGAAGGGCCGGGGTCAGCTCGTCGGAGAAGGCGTTCCGCGCCTCCGGCCGATTGAGGGTCAGGGTCGCCACCCCGTCGCGCAGCTCCCCGAGCAGCAGCCCGGTCCCCGTGTCGATCGCCTTGCCCGCTCCGTCCCCGGCCATTCCTTCCCCCTCCGAGATTCGCGCCGTCCCCGCCTTCGGCGGTCGGGGTGCCGGCAGCGTATCACGCCCCTGGAGCGCCTCGGCGCGGGACTCCGCTACCTCCTCGGAGACTCGCCGCGTGACATGCGGCGGGATGGGTGACGAGGCTCGGTCTGCCTCGGCGGCGGGGCGGAGGCTACATGCGGAAGACGCCGAAGCGGGTCTCGCGGGGCGGAGCGTTCAAGGCGGCGGAGAGCCCGAGGGCGAGCACCGTGCGGGTCTCGGCCGGGTCGACGATGCCGTCGTCCCAGATGCGCGCGCTCGCGTAGTAGGGGTGGCCCTCGTGCTCGTACTGCTCGCGGATCGGGGCCTTGAACGCCTCCTCCTCCTCCGCGCTCCAGGACTCTCCCCGCGCCTCGAGGTTGTCGCGGCGCACCGTCGCGAGCACCGAGGCGGCCTGCTCGCCCCCCATCACCGAGATGCGGGCGTTCGGCCACATCCAGAGAAAACGCGGGCTGTAGGCGCGTCCGCACATGCCGTAGTTCCCGGCCCCGAAGCTTCCCCCGATGATGACGGTGAGCTTGGGCACCTGCACCGTCGAGACCGCGGTCACCATCTTCGCCCCGTCCTTCGCGATCCCCCCCGCCTCGTACTTGCGCCCCACCATGTACCCGGTGATGTTCTGGAGGAATATGAGGGGGATCCCGCGCTGCCCGCAGAGCTCGATGAAGTGGGCGGCCTTGAGGGAGGACTCGGAGAAGAGGATCCCCTGGTTCGCGAGGATGCCGACCGGGTAGCCGTGCAGGTGCGCGAAGCCGCAGACGAGGGTCGTCCCGTAGAGCTGCTTGAACTCGTGGAAGCGGCTCTCGTCCACGAGCCGGGCGATGACCTCGCGCACCTCGTAGGGACGGCGCGGGTCGGCGGGGATGATGCCCCCGATCTCGGCCGGGTCGTAGCGGGGGGGCGCCGGCTCGCGCACGTCGAGCGGCACGGTCTTTCGCCGGTTGAGATGGGCGATGCAGCGCCTCGCGATGGCGAGGGCGTGGTGGTCGTCGAGGGCGTAGTGGTCGGTGACCCCGGACTGGCGCGAGTGGACGTCCGCCCCGCCCAGCTCCTCCGCGCTCACCACCTCGCCGATCGCCGCCTTCACGAGCGGCGGCCCGCCGAGGAAGATGGTCCCCTGCTGGCGGACGATGATGCTCTCGTCGCACATCGCGGGGACGTAGGCGCCGCCCGCGGTGCACGAGCCCATGACCACCGCGATCTGGGGGATCCCCCGCGCCGACATGTTCGCCTGGTTGTAGAAGGCGCGGCCGAAATGGATGCGATCGGGGAAGATGTCGTCCTGGAGGGGCAGGAACGCGCCCCCGGAATCGACCAGGTGGATGCACGGCAGGTGGTTCTCGGCCGCGACGTCCTGGGCGCGCAGGTGCTTCTTCACCGTCATCGGAAAGTAGGTCCCGCCCTTGACGGTGGCGTCGTTGACGATGACCACGCACTCGACCCCGCTCACCCGGCCGACCCCGGTGATGAGGCCGGCGGAGGGCGCCTCGCCGTCGTACATGTCCCACGCCGCGAGCTGGGAGAGCTCGAGGAACGGGGCGCCCGGGTCGAGGAGCTCCCGCACCCGCTCGCGGGGGAGGAGCTTGCCGCGGGCGAGGTGGCGCTTGCGCGCCCGCTCGCCGCCCCCCCGCTCGACCTCCGCCACCTTGGCGCGGAGGTCCTCGACGAGGGCGGCCATCGCCCGCGCATTCTCGCGGAACTCGGCGGACCGCGGGTTGATGCGGCTCTCGATGACGGCCATCGCGTCCGGCTCCCTCTCGTCGTCGCTCCCGCGGCGCGCCGTCAGGCGGTTTCCCGGAACAGCTCGCGCCCGATGAGCATCCGCCGGATCTCGGAGGTGCCGGCCCCGATCTCGTAGAGCTTCGCGTCACGGAGGAGGCGCCCGGTCGGGAACTCGTTGACGTACCCGTTCCCGCCGAGGCACTGGATGGCCTCGAGCGCCATCCACGTCGACTTCTCCGCCGCGTAGAGGATGACCCCCGCCGCGTCCTTGCGGGTCACGTCGCCCCGGTCGCAGGCCTGCGCGACCGCGTACACGTAGGCCCGGCAGGCGTTCAAGGTGGTGTACATGTCGGCGAGCTTGCCCTGGATGAGCTGGAACTCGCCGATCGGCTGGCCGAACTGCTTCCGTTCGTGCACATAGGGGACCACCACGTCGAGGCAGGCCTGCATGAGGCCGACGGGCCCCGCCGCGAGCACGAGGCGCTCGTAGTCGAGACCGCTCATGAGGACCCGCGCGCCTTCGCCGACCCCCCCGAGCACGTTCTCCGCCGGCACCTCGCAGTCGTCGAAGACGAGCTCGCAGGTGTTGGAGCCCCGCATCCCGAGCTTGTCGAGCTTCTGCGCGGTCGAGAAACCGGGCATTCCCTTCTCGACGAGGAACGCGGTGAGCCCGCGGGTGCCGGCGTCCGGATCGGTGCGCGCGTAGACCACCAGGGTGTCGGCGTCCGGGCCGTTCGTGATCCACATCTTGGCGCCGTTCAGGATGAAGCGGTCGCCCCGGCGCTCCGCGCGCGTGCGCATGCCCATCACGTCCGAGCCCGCCCCCGTCTCGCTCATCGCGAGCGCGCCGACGTGCTCGCCCCGGATGAGGGGCGGGAGGTAGCGGTGCTTCTGCTCCTCGCTTCCGTTGCGGCGGATCTGGTTGACGCAGAGGTTCGAGTGCGCCCCGTAGCTGAGGCCCACCGACGCCGACGCGCGGCTCACCTCCTCCATCGCGACGCAGTGCTCGGTGTAGCCGAGCCCGACCCCGCCGTACTCCTCCTCCACGGTTACCCCGAGGAGCCCCAAGTCGCCCATTTTCGGCCAGAGATCGGCGGGGAAGTCGTTCGTCTCGTCGATTGCCGCCGCCCGGGGCGCGATCTCGTCCGAGGCGAAGCGCATCACGCTGTCGCGGATGAGGTCGGCCTCGTCGCCGAGGCCGAAGTCGAGGCCGGGAAGCTGGTTCGGAAGCGATACGGAGCTCATCGGGTGGCGCGCGCCTCAAGGACCTGCCGGAAGTATGCCCCAACCGGCACCCCCGGAGCCTGTCTCGAAGCGATCCCCGCCGGGCGCTCAGTCGGCGGCGGCGGGCGCGGTGGTGGCGGCCCCGGTGCGGCGTTGCGCGCGGAGGCGGTGGGTGGCGGGGAGGTCGAGGTTCCAGGTGCCCGCGTCGTCGGACCGGGAAAGGACGACGCCGTACGCGCGCTCCGCGTGCTTCGGGGTGACCTTCTCCTCGACGACGTCGCGGAGCACGCCCTCGGGGTCGCGCTCGAGCGGATCGCCGTAGCCGCCCCCGCCCGACATTTCGTGGCGGAAGACGTCGCCCCGCTTCAGCTTCTCGACCTCGGTCATCAGCACCGGGAGGACGCGGTCCGAGCGGCCGGGGTTGACGTAGTTGAAGGAAGGCGAGCCGGGCTTCCC
>JAJECB010000052.1 GCA_022822245.1 Gammaproteobacteria bacterium | reverse complement strand
CTCACCTCGTCGCTCGCGATCGCGGACGAGGTCGCGGCCCGGGTCGGGAACGCGTGAGCGCGCGGCCGGCCGCCGGACCGGGCGGAACCGTACGGTACGCCTGGTGCGAATCGCCGATCGGAAGGCTCCTCGTCGCGCGGGACGACGCCGCGGTGCGCCACATTGCGATTCCCGACCGCGATCCGGTGCGGGCCGACTCGCCGCGGCGGGGAGTGGAGGGGCCGGCGGAGCCCGAGCCGGGGTCCGAATGGCGCCGCGACGACGCCGGCCTCGCCCCCGAGGTGGCGGAGCTCGAAGCCTACTTCGCGGGGGAGCTCCGGGAGTTCGAGATGGCCGTCGAGCCCGAGGGCACCACGTTCCGGCGTCGCGTCTGGACCGCGCTCGCCCGCATCCCCTACGGCGAGACGTGGACCTACGGCGAGCTCGCGCGGGCGGCGGGACTCGGCCGCGGGGCGGCGCGCGCGGTGGGGGCCGCGAACGGGGCGAACCCCGTCGCGATCGTCCTCCCCTGCCACCGGGTCATTGGCGCGGACGGGCGCCTCGTCGGCTACGGGGGCGGCCTCGACCGCAAGGCGTGGCTCCTCTCCCACGAGCGGGGTGCGCCCCTCTTCTCCGCCTCGACCGAGGCGTGACCTCCCCGTGCGCGTCGGGTGATACGATCGGCGGTTGGTGGGAGCGCTCCCGCCGCGTGACACAGCCCGGGAGCCCTCATGGCCACGACAGCATCGGACTCCGTTCAGCTCGAAGTACGTGACGGCATCGCCGTCATCACCATCGACAACCCACCCGTCAACGCCCTGAGCCGGCACGTTCGGCAGGGGATCTGCGACACCATGCGCGAGGCGGTCGCCGACCCCGGCGTGACCGGCATCGTGCTCGCCTGCGCGGGGCGGACGTTCATCGCCGGGGCGGACATCACCGAGTTCGGCAAGCCGCTTGAGCCCCCGGGTTTCCTCGAGATGATCGACGTCCTCGACGACTCCCCGAAGCCGGTGGTCGCGGCGATCCACGGCACCGCCCTCGGAGGAGGGCTGGAGACGGCGCTCGCCTGCCACTTCCGGGTCGCGGTTCCGTCCGCCCGGTTCGGGCTCCCCGAGGTCAAGCTCGGGCTCTGCCCCGGGGCGGGGGGCACCCAGCGCCTGCCGCGGGTGGTGGGGCCGGAGAAGGCGCTCGAGATGATCGTGGGCGGCAATCCCGTCGGCGCCCGCGAGGCGCTCGCGCACGGTCTCGCGGACGAGGTCGTGGAGGGCGACCTCACCGAGGGCGCCGTCTCGTTCGCGCGGCGCGCGGTGGCCGGCGGAGGGCCGCTCCCCCGCATCCGGGACCGCGACGAGAAGGTCGCGCCGACGCGCGGCAGCTCCGAGCTCTTCGACGCGTTCCGCAAGAAGAACGCGCGGCGGATGCGGGGGTTCGAGGCGCCGGAAGCGTGCATCCGCACCGTCGAGGCGGCGGTCGAGCTCCCCTTCGACGAGGGCATGGCCCGCGAGCAGGAGATCTTCGCGGAGCTCATGGGCGGGGTGCAGGCCCGCGCCCAGCAGTACTTCTTCTTTTCCGAGCGCGAGGCGGCCAAGATCCCGGACGTCCCCCGCACTACCGAGACCCTCGACGTCAAGCGGGCGGTCGTCGTCGGCGGCGGGACGATGGGCGGGGGCATCTCCATGTGCTTCGCCAACGCCGGGATCCCCGTGTCGATGGTGGAGATGAGCCAGGAAGCCCTCGACCGCGGCCTCGCCACCATCCGCCGGAACTACGAGAACACCGCGGCACGGGGCGGCCTCACCGCCGGGCAGGTCGAGGAGCGCCTCGGCCTCATCCACGGGACCCTCGACCTCGATGCGGCGTGCGAGGCGGACGCCGTGGTCGAAGCGGTGTACGAGGAGCTCGAGGTCAAGCAGGAGACCTTCCGCCGCCTCGACGCCCTCGCTCCCGGCCACGCGCTGCTCGCGACCAACACGAGCGCCCTCGACGTCAACGCCATCGCCGCCGTCACGGCCCGGCCGGAGAGCGTCATCGGGACCCATTTCTTCAGCCCCGCGAACATCATGCGCCTGGTCGAGGTGGTGCGGGGGGAGAAGAGCTCGAAGGAGACCATCGCGACCGCGATGGCCCTTTCGCGCCGGCTGCGGAAGGTACCGGTGCTGGTCGGGGTGTGCCACGGATTCGTCGGCAACCGGATGCTCTTCGCCCGCCAGCGCGAGGCGACCCGGCTCATCCTCGAAGGGGCGCCGCCCGAAGCGGTCGATGCGGTGCTCTACGACTTCGGGCTTCCCATGGGGCCGTTCGCGATGGCTGACCTCGCGGGGCTCGACCTCGGCTGGACCGCGGCCACTTCCACCGGCGCGACCATCCGCGAGCGGCTCTGCGAGGCGGGGCGGCGCGGGCAGAAGTCGGGGGCCGGCTACTACGACTACGAGCCGGGAAGCCGGGTTCCGAAGCCGTCTCCGGTCGTCGCGCGGATCATCCGGGAGTTCGCCGAGGAGCGCCAGGTCCGGCGCCGGGACGATATCGGGCGCGAGGAGATATTCGAGCGCCTCGTCTACCCGATGATCAACGAAGGGGCGAAGATCCTGGAGGAAGGGATCGCGCTTCGGGCGAGCGACATCGACGTGGTGTGGGTCTACGGCTACGGCTGGCCGGTCTACCGGGGCGGGCCGATGTTCCACGCCGACGAGGTCGGGGTCGACCGGATCGTCGCGAGGCTGAAGGAGCTCGAAGCGGCGCACGGAGAGGAGTGGCGCCCGGCGGCGCTCCTCGAGCGGGTGGCGAGCGAAGGCGGTCGGATCGGCGCGAGCTGATTCCTCACCGCCGCCGCCGCCGGCCTTCCGGCGCGGCGCGGGGACGGCACCCCTCCCCGGCGGCGGCCCGAGCATCGGAACGGGACAAGACAGAGGAGGAGGCGGATGGATCTCGGGATTGCAGGACGGACCGCGCTCATCACCGGCGCGTCGAAGGGCATCGGGTACGCGGCGGCGGAGAGCCTCGCCCGTGAGGGCTGCGACGTGCATCTCGCGGCCCGCACCGAATCGGACCTCGCGGCCGCCCGCGACCGGATCCGGGGGCGCTTCAACGTCCGGGCCGAGATCCATCCCGTGGACCTCTCCGACGGGGACGCGGCCCGCGCCCTCATCGAGACCTGCCGGGACGTCGACATCCTCGTCAACAACGCGGGAGCGATCCCGGGCGGCGACCTCCAGGCGGTGGGGGAGGACACCTGGCGGGAGGCGTGGAACCTCAAGGTGTTCGGCTACCAGAACACCTGCCGGGCGGCCTACGAGAACATGAAGGCGCGTGGCAAGGGGGTCATCATCAACGTCATCGGGGCGGCCGGCGAGCGCCCCATCGCGGGCTACATCGCGGGCTCGGCCGGCAACGCGAGCTTGATGGCGTTCACCCGGGCCCTCGGGGGCGGGAGCACCATCGACGGGGTCCGGGTGGTGGGGATCAACCCGGGTCAGATCGAGACCGAGCGCCTCGTCACCATGTTGCGCACGACCGCGGAGCACGAACTCGGCGACCCCGAGCGATGGCGCGAGGTGGCGAACCAGGACTACCCGCCCGGTCAGCCGGAGCACATCGGCGACATGGTTGCCTTCCTCGCCTCCGACCTCTCCGCCAACACCACCGGCACCATCATCACCATCGATGGCGGCGCCTCGCACCGCACCCGGTTCTGATGGCGATCCGCAAGGTGGCCCGGCTCGGGCATCCCGTTCTCCGGGAGCCTTGCCGTGAGCTCACCCGAGCGGAGATCCGATCGCCCGCGACGAGGCGGCTCGTCGAGGACATGCGCGAGACGATGGCGGAGTACGCTGGGGTCGGGCTCGCCGCCCCCCAGGTGCACGAGCCGGTGCGTATCGCCGTTATCGAGTTCGATCCGGGCGACGCGGAGCGCGACCTCGACGAGGAGCAGACCTCGTTCACCGTGTTCAACCCGAGGACCACCGTGCTCGATTCGACCCCCGCCGGCTACTGGGAGGGGTGCCTCTCGGTGCCCGGGATGCGGGGCTACGTCGAACGCCCCCGGCGGGTGCAGGTGGACTACCTCGACGAGGCGGCAAAGCCGGCCCGGGTCGTCGCGGACGGATTCCTCGCCACCGTGTTCCAACACGAGCTCGATCACCTCGACGGGGTGCTCTACGTCGACCGCCTCGCCGATCCCAAGCTGTTCGCGTTCAACGAAGAGTTCAGCCGCTACGTCGCGGAAGGAGGATAGCCGTGGAAACTCGTGCCGCCGTCGCCCACAAGGCGGGCGCCCCGCTGACCCTGGAGACGCTGCAGCTCGACGGCCCGGGGGCCGGCGAGGTGCTGGTGGAAATCCGTGCGACCGGGATCTGTCACACCGACGAGTTCACCCTCTCCGGCGCGGATCCGGAAGGGCTCTTCCCCGCCGTCCTCGGACACGAGGGGGCCGGGGTGGTGGTGGACGTCGGCGCCGGCGTCAAGAGCGTCAAGCCCGGCGACCACGTCATCCCCCTCTATACCCCGGAGTGCCGCGAGTGCGAGTACTGCACGAGCGGCAAGACCAACCTCTGCCAGGCGATCCGGGTGACGCAAGGCCAGGGCCTGATGCCGGACGGGACGAGCCGTTTCCGGCTCGGAAGCGAGACCATCTACCACTACATGGGAACTTCCACGTTCTCGAACTACACCGTGCTCCCCGAGATCGCGGTCGCGAAGATCCGCGAGGACGCTCCCTTCGACAAGGTCTGCTACATCGGCTGCGGGGTCACCACCGGCATCGGCGCGGTCATCAACACCGCGAACGTCGAGCCGGGGTCGAACGTGGTCGTGTTCGGGCTCGGCGGCATCGGCCTCAACGTCATCCAGGGGGCGAGGCTGGTCGGGGCGGACATGATCGTCGGCGTCGACTTGAACCCCGGCAAGGAGCAGATCGGGCGCAAGTTCGGGATGACCCACTTCGTGAACCCGAAGGAGGTCGAGGGCGACCTCGTCGCGTACCTCGTGGACCTCACCGGGGGCGGGGCCGACTACTCCTTCGAGTGCATCGGCAACGTGGACGTGATGCGACAGGCCCTCGAGTGCTGCCACAAGGGCTGGGGCGAGAGCGTCATCATCGGGGTGGCGGGAGCCGGGCAGGAGATCGCGACCCGTCCGTTCCAGCTCGTGACCGGCCGGGTGTGGCGGGGCACCGCCTTCGGCGGGGCGCGGGGGCGGACCGACGTGCCGCGGATCGTCGACTGGTACATGGAGGGGAAGATCAACATCGACGATCTCATCACCCACACCATGCCGCTTCAGGACATCAACCGGGCCTTCGACCTCATGCACGCCGGGGAGTCGATCCGGAGCGTGGTGACCTACTAGCCGGGGCGGCGGGCCGGAGACCCGCGCCGAACGCGGACGACACGGGAGACGAGATGAGCGATCTGCTGGAGCGATGCGAGAACGGCGTCGCGACCCTCACCATGAACCGGCCGGACAGCCTGAACGCGCTCTCGGACGAGATGATGGACGGCCTCCTTGACGCGATCCCGCGGCTCGCCCGCGACGCGTCGGTCGGGTGCATCGTGGTCGGCGGGGCGGGGCGGGCGTTCTCGGCCGGGGGCGACGTGAAGGC
>JAJECB010000020.1 GCA_022822245.1 Gammaproteobacteria bacterium | reverse complement strand
CGGTAGGCGATCACCAGGAAGTTCCCGCATCCGCACGCCGGGTCGAGGAACCGCATTTCCCCGAGCCGCTGCTGGAACGCCCTCAGCCGGGCCTCCCTCCCCCGCCGCAGCGACTTCAGGTGTTCGAACTCCGACCACAGATCCTCGAGGAACAGCGGCTCGATGACCTTGAGGATGTTCGCCTCGGTCGTGTAGTGCGCCCCCTGCCGGCGCCGCTCCTCCGGATCCATCACCGACTGGAACAGCGAGCCGAAGATGGCCGGTGACACCGCCGACCAGTCGAAGCGGCAGGCCGCGAGGAGCTGCTCCCGCATCTCCCGGTCGAAGCTGGCGATGCGGATCGGACCGGCGAAGAGATCCCCGTTCACGTGGGGGAAGCGGGCCAGATCCTCGTCGAGCGTGTTCTGCCGATCCTGGACCGGGGTGTCGAGCACCTGGAATACATGCGCGAGGAGCGGCCCCAGGTCCAGGCCATCCTCGCGCGTCCGGTTCTCGACGAACTCCATGAGGAGGTCCCGCGGCTCGAAGACTCCGGTGTCGTCGGCGAACAGGCAGAACGCCAGCCGCACGAGGAAGAGGTCCAGATCCGGCCGGCGATAGCCGGAGGCCTCGAGCGAGTCGCGGAGTCCGCCGAGGAGTGCGGCCGCCTCGATGGAAGCCGGATCCTGGTCGAGGGGCTGCTTCTGGACTCCGAGCATGAAGCCGAACCTCTCGACCGCCTCCGGCAGCTCGTCGAGTCGGAACGTCTCGACCTCCCGCTCCAGCAGGTCGTGGAGTTCGAAGGTCTGGAAGTCGCAGACGAGGATGCGACGCGGCTTCTCGTGCTCCGGCAGGGCGTCGAAGTAGCCGCCCGCCTGCTCGTAGGCGGCAGCGAGGTCGCGCCCGACGCTCTTCTGCTCGACGATCAGTTGCCCCGGCCAGAAAAGGTCAATGAAGCCGGTCGTGTCGTCCAGCTTCTGCACCCGCTCCTCGTAGCGGGCCACCGACTCCCGTCGCACCCCGAACATCTCGAAGAACTCGTTCCAGAAAGTCTGGGCCTCGCCCTTCTCGTAGCCGGCGTGCTTCCACTTGCGGGCGAATGCCGCGGCCCGGGCGCGAATGTCGTTCCAGGAGACGCGCATCGGCCGCGGGATTCTCGCATGGACCATGGCGTCGCGCGGCGCCTCGCGACATTCCTGTACTGGCAGACATGACCGCGGCGCTGGGGCCCTTCGAGCCCGGGCCCGGACGCCTGCCCCCCTATCTCGCCGGGCGGGAGGCGGAGCAACGCGCCCTCGCCGGTTTCGTGGCGCGCCTCCGGGAACGGCGGCCGCCTCCGAGTGACCTCATCCTCTACGGACCGCGCGGGAACGGAAAGACGGTTCTCCTCAGGTGGTTGGAGCAGGAGGTCATCGGGCGAAACGAGAACCGGGCCCCAGGCGATGCGGAGATCGGGACGCTCTGGCTGACCCCGACCGCGATCCCCACGATCTGTTCGCACTTCCACATCCCGCCCCTGAACCTCGAGGACTTCATGGGGCGAGAGGGCTGGCAGTTCTGATCGCGGCGGCCGCCGCCGCGCGCGCCCCAACCCGGCGGGGATCCGGGTTCCCGGTGAAACGCCTCGCGCCCTTCCCCGGAGAATCGGCTGGCGGGCAGCCCCGCCGGATCAGGCCCGGGCGGAAGTGAAGGCGTTCACGCAGCCGGTGTAGTTCGCGGCGATCTGCGCGATCGCGGCGGCTTCGTCGAGCTCGCCGGCGAGGAAGCCGGTCAGGGGCGCGCTGAAGTTCGTCCGCCCCACGGCGAAGCCGATGAAGCCCTCCACCGGGGCAGCCACGCGAAGCCACGCGTGGACCTGCTCCGCATCCGAGCCGCGACCGAGCACGATGGCGCCGACCCGCTGCCGGTGTGCGCCGCGGCGGCAGGCGGCGGCCACCCGCCGGGCATCCGCCGCCGTGTCCACTCCCTCGATCTTCCAGATGTCCGGCTCGATGCCGAAGTCCTGGATCCGGTGGATGGCGCGCACCATGTGGCCGGGACGCAGCTCGCTGTCGTAGGCGTCCCCCGCCTCCCGGTCCTCGTCGGTGGTCGCCGGGACGAGGAGCTCGAACATGAACAGGCGCCGCTCGGGTCCATGGAGGTAGTCGGAAACGAGCTTCAGCCGGGTGAGCTGCTCGAGCGCCGTCTCCACCGCATCGTCCGGATGAAACCGGACGAGGACCTTCACGATGTCCGGCCGATGGAACCGGATGTGGCTCACCCAGCTCACTCCGTACTCGAGGTCGAAGACCGGCTGGCCGCTCTTCTCGATGCACACCGCGCGTGGAATGCCCTTCGTCGCGGCGTCGGCGAGCACCTGGCTGCCGAACTGGGAGTCCACGAGCACGCCGACCTGTTCCTTCGGGACGCCGCCCCGGATGGCCTCGAGGAGACCGCGATAGATCAGGGTCTTCGCCCCCGAGAGGAGGGCGAACCGATCCCGCGCCGGGCTGATCTCGGCCTCGCCGCGGAACCCGAAGAACCGGGTGAAGCTCCCCCGGTGGTCGAAGGGCTGGATGAAGAGAGGCTGGTCGTGGCCGATTCCGGAGTGTTGGTGCATGGCTCAGCGGGGAATTCTACGGGTCCGCGGTCCCGCGCCTCAGGCGGGGAAGAACTGCTGGCGCCAGAAATCGGCGTCATACGCGAAGGCGCGCCGGATCCCCTCGGACCGCATCACCTCGAACGAGATCCAGTCCACGATGGACACCCTTCGGCGATCCGCCGCGAGGAGCGCCGCCACCCCGCGCTCATGGAGTTCGGCCGAGATCCAGACAATCCGCAGTCGGGGCAGCACCCGGTCGAGGAACTGGCGGACAGATGGCATCCCGTGGTGTTTCTGAAGCAGAGCCAGGGACTCGATGACGACCGCGTGGTGCGTCACGAGACTGCCGCCTCCGACGCGAGCCGCCGCCACGAGCCGCTCCCAGGTCGCGAGCGCGTCCTCGTGGAGGGCCTGGTCCTCGACCAAGAGCGCGATCACGGCGGAGGTGTCCACGAAGACGCGGCCACGCGTCGGCGCGGGCCCGGCCGGACGCGTGGGCATCTCTTCGTCGTCTGCATCAGGCGGGGGCAGCGGCGGTGGAGGGTCCTGGTAGCCGGCGGACTCCCAGTAGTCCTCCCACAGCGCCTCGGCGAAGTAATGAGCGTGGTTCACCGCGTAGTCCGACGGGCCCGTCCGGATCATGCCCGCCACGGACAACGCGTCCTCGACGGCTCGCCGGTCTTCCTCGGTGTCGGACTCGCTGTCCAGCAGGAAATGAAGGAGCGCGTCCGGCTCCATCCCCAGCACGGCGGCGCGTTCCGCGAGCCGCTCCCGCGCTCCGGACCCCGGAGCGGACTTCGATTCCGCGCCGGCGGCCGCGTAGCCGGGACCGGTCTCACGGGCGCCGGACGCACCCCGACCCGCGACCATGGCGGCTCGCGCCCCGGCGCGCAACGGCAGCGGCATGAGCCGCGCGACCGGACGACCCCGCTTCGTGACGATGACGGGCGTCCGCCGGCTCGCGACTTCGTCGAGCAGTTTCAGGCAGCGGTCCTTGACCCGAGTTTGACAGTTCGTGGGCACATCAGGGGGTGGATTCCGGGGTCGAAGGACGGTGAGTCAAGGACTTGCGGCGCGGAAGACTAGATATCAGCCCAGAAGGCATAGATACATGGATGTATCCCTTGATCCTTGATGGACTCGGTGTGTATTC
>JAJECB010000126.1 GCA_022822245.1 Gammaproteobacteria bacterium | reverse complement strand
GCGGCCCGCGCGGCGGCCCGTACCGCCTCGCCGTCCGGCGGCCCGCCGGCGAGGAGCGCCTCCGCGGCGGTGATCCGAAGCGGCGTGTCGTGGGCGCCCATGACCGCGAGCCGCGCCTCGGCGACGTTCCCGTCCGCGCCGGGGGTCAGGGTCGCGGCGGCGGCGGCGAGGGCGAAGTCCCCGGCGCGCCGGGCGACCTCCTCGAAGCCCCAGCCGGTGCCGGCGGGAAGGAACGGCAGCTCGACGCGAACCAGCATCTCCGCGTCCCCGAGGGCGGTGGTGAGGGCGGAGCGGAAGAAATCGCGAGCCGCGATCCGGCGCGACCCCGCGGGACCGGAGACCTCCATCGTCGCATCGAGGAGAAACGCCATCATCGGCAGCTCCGCGGCGGGGTCCGCGTGGGCGAGGCTGCCTCCGAGGGTCCCCCGGTTGCGGATCGCGAGGTGGGCGACGTGGCGCACGGCCGAGCGAAGGACCGGGAACCGCTCGGCGATGGCCGCCGAGACCTCGAGCCGGCGGTGGCGGACGAGCGCCCCGATCCGGAGCCCGCCGGTTCCCTCCTCGATGGCGGCAAGGCCCGGAATGCGGTTCACGTCGACGAGGAGCGACGGGTGCACGAGGCGGAAGTTCAGCATCGGCACGAGGCTCTGCCCTCCCGCGAGGAGCTTCGCGCCGCCGTCGTGGCGGGCGAGGAGCGCGACCGCCTCGTCGACGCTCTCGGCTCGTGCGTAGTCGAAGGGCGGCGGCTTCATGGGGCGGGCGGCGACTCGGGCTCGGGCTCGGACGGCGGCGGGGCGGACGGACCGACGAACGCGATTCGAACCGAAACGGCGCCGCGTTCGCAACCTCGGGGGGGCCCGCGTGCGGCCGGGTCGGCAGCGGAGACGTTCGTTGGTCGGGAGTCTCTCGGTGGTGTCCGGCAGTGTCCCGGTCCGAAATCCGCTTCTGGTACGGACCCCGGGATCCGGCGGCGGAACGATCAGATGAAGGTCCGAATCAACCCGGCCAGCAGGCTGATCCCCGCAATTACCATGAGTCCGAGCAACCATCGCAACATCGTCGATTCTTTTCGCTCGATCAACACCTTGACTTCCGACACGTCCTCACGTGTGGCTACATGCTCCAGCCTGGCTTCGATCCTCGCCAGACGCTCGCCGTGGCCTGACCCTCCGTTTCGGGTCCCTCCGGGACTTGGCGCTCCGGCCGGGGCAGTCTGCACGACCTTCTCTTCCTGGCTCATCTTGGTGCGCTCCATGCAAGGAATCGCAAGGTCGCAGCATTGATGCTTGGGGGTCAACCCCCGGTTGTCGGCCCTGCTGCTCGCCATGCGTAGGAATTCGCCCCGTTCGTCGTCGGAATTCGCGCCGCGACGGACTGGCGAATGATGCTGCCCCCGACCAGCGGCGATTCGGGCGCGCCTTCCGCCTTGCCCGCGGCGGGCCGGGCTGATATAAAGCGCGCCTCTTGCGAGGGGAGAACCATGTCCAGGGTCTGTCAGATCACCGGCAAGGGACCGATGAGCGGCAATCACGTGTCGCACGCGAACAACAAGACCAAGCGCCGGTTCCTGCCGAATCTCCACAGCCGCCGCTTCTGGGTGGAGAGCGAGCAGCGCTGGGTGAAGCTTCGGGTGTCCTCCAAGGGCCTTCGCACCATCGACAAGCGGGGGATCGACGCGGTGCTCGCGGATCTGCGGGGCCAGGGCGTCAAGGTCTGAACGCGGAAGGGAAGGGGCAGCCGCGATGCGCGACAAGATCAAGCTCGTTTCGAGCGCCGGTACCGGCCACTACTACACCACCACCAAGAACAAGCGGACCATGGAGGGGAAGCTCGAGCTCAAGAAGTACGACCCGGTCGTGCGCAGGCACGTGATCTACAAGGAAGCGAAGATCAAGTAACCGTCCCCCCGGGGTCGCACTCGAGCGGCCCCGCACCACCTTCGGCACCACCCCCGCCCGTAAGGTCCACCGGCGGGCGGGTGTTCAGTCCGCGGTGCCGGCCTCGCCTTCTCCCTCGCCGGCTTCGCGCTCCGACTTGATGTAGAGGCGGCACATGATGAGCCCGAGCTCGAAGAGCACCCACATGGGGAGCGCGAGCAGGGTCTGCGAGATCATGTCCGGCGGGGTCAGCAGCATGCCGAGCACGAACGCGGTGAGGATCACGTAGGCGCGCTTCTTGCGCAGGTCCTCGACGGTGGTGAGCCCGGCGGAGACGATGAGGAACGTCGCCACCGGGACCTCGAAGGCGACCCCGAAGGCGAAGAAGAGCTTGATGCAGAAGTCGAGGTAGCGGCCGATGTCGGTCGCGACGATGACCCCGTCGGGCGTCGAGCCGATGAAGAACGAGAACATGAGCGGGAAGACGAGGTAGTAGGCGAAGGCCATCCCGACGAAGAAGAGCATGACGCTGCTGACGAGGAGGGGGAGGGCGAGCCGGCGCTCCTTGAGGTAGAGGCCGGGGGCGATGAAGCTCCACGCCTGGTGCAGGGCGACCGGGATGGTGAGCGCGACGGCGGCGACGAACGCGAGCTTGAACGGGGTGAGGAACGGCGAGGCGACCTCCGTCGCGATCATCGTGCTGCCCTCGGGCAGGCGCTCGAGGAGGGGGAGCGCGAGGAGGGTGTAGAGCTGGTCGGCGAAGGGGACGCAGGCGACGAACACGACGCCGATCGCGATCACCACCCGAAGGAGCCGGTTCCGGAGCTCGGTGAGGTGCTCGACGAGGGTCATCTCGGTCTTTTCGACCGCCTCGTCCTCGTCGTCGTCGTCCGCGCTTGCGGCCGTGCTCCCCTTGCCGTTCGAGCCGCCGGAGCCGGTCGCCTTGCCCGCTCCGGTCGCGCCGCCCGAGCCGCTGGAGCCCCCCGCTCCGGTCGTGCCGGTCGTGCCGCCCGCGCCGTTCGACCCGCCCGTTTCGGCCGACCCGCCGGACTCGCTTCCGCCCGCCGGTTCGGCCCGCTCTTCGGAGGCGTTCTCCGGTCCCGGGTCGCTCCCCTGCGGCGCGGCCGATTCCGCGGCGGGTGGGTCGTCGCTCTCAGGGGGCCGCGCTTCGCTCATCTCGCTCGGCCGGCGCGGTCTCCGGGCCCTCCGTCACCGCCGCCGTCGCCTCCACCGCCCCCCGGCCGTTGGTGAGGTCCGCACCCTCGGCGCCCGAAACGGCCGCCGTTCGCAAGTCGGCCGTGTGCTCGGGCTCCCCGTCCTCCGGCGCTCCGGACTGCGCCTCGTTCGTCTCCGCGGCGGGCGGTGCGGCCGGTTCCGACTCCGCCCGTTCCGCCTCCAACGGCTCGTGCGGCTCCGGTTCGGCATCGCGCGCAACGCCCTCCGGACCCTCCGGGGACTCCGCACCGGTCTCCGGCCCGGACGCGTCCTCGGCGGGCTTCCCGGCGGAATCGGGCGCCTCGGCGTCTCCCCGCGCATCCTCCGCGGGCGGCTCGGCCGGTTCCGACTCCGGTGCGGTGCTCGTGTCGGCCGCGTCGCTCGCGGGGGCCGCCGTCGGTGCGGCCGGTGCGGTCTGCGCGGTGTTGCTCGTGTCCGACTTTGCGGACTCGGCCTTCTCCGCGTCGAGGTCCACCGGCTTCGAGACCTCGCTCGCGAAGTCCTCCACCTCCTTGCGCATGTCGCCGATCATGCCGGTGGGAGAGTATTCCTTTGCGGCCTTGCGCAGCTCGTCCGCCCGCACCTCGCGCTCGATGTCGGCGCGCACCTGGCCGACGAGGCGTTGCGCTCTTCCGACCCAGACGCCCACCGTGCGCGCCAGCGCCGGCAGCCGGTCCGGCCCCACCACGAGCAGGGCGATCACCCCGAGCAGGAAAAGCTCCGCGAATCCGATCTCGAACATCGGCTCGCCGCCGGTCGGCGCGGAGGTGGCTCAGGCCCGCTCGCGCGACTTCTCCGCGACCTCCCCGTCGATCACGGATCCCGACGCGGTCTGCTCGATGCGGTCCGAGTCCTCCATCGCCTCCTTGCCTTCCTTGATCGACGAGCGGAAACCCTTGATCGCGGTTCCGAGGTCCGATCCGAGGCTGCGCAGACGCTTGCCGCCGAAGAGCAGCAGCACGATCCCGAAGATGATCAGAAGCTGCCAGATGCTGATTCCGCCGAGTCCCATTCCGGCCTCCGTTGCGCAGTTGCGCGGTAACGATTCAATGTCGCACCGGGCCGGTCAGCCCGACCCGGTTCGTCCTGCCTTCTCCGCGAGCCCCGAACGCGCGGCCCGCCGGTCCAGCTCTTCGAGTACATCTTCGGGTCCAAGCCCGAAATTGGCAAGCATGACCATGGTGTGGTACCAGAGGTCCGCCGTCTCCGCCACGACCCGGGAGCGGTCGCCCCCCTTGGCCGCCAGCACCGTCTCGGTGGCTTCCTCGCCCACCTTGCTGAGGATCGCGTCGAGCCCCTGCGCGTAGAGGCGCGCGGTCCAGGAGGTGGCCGGATCGGCGGTCTTGCGCGCCTCGAGGCGGCGGGCGAGGCTCTCGAGCGCGCCCGCCGCGAGGCTCCCGTCCGCCCCCGGGCGGGGGGCGCCTCCCGCTCCGTCCGCTCCGTCCGCCCCGTCCACCTGGTCCGCCGTCCGCTCCGGCTCCGCCTCCTCCAGGGCCTGGAAGAAGCAGCTCCGCCGCCCGGTATGGCAGGCCGCGCCGCCCACCTGCTCCACCGAGACGAGCAGGGCGTCGCCGTCGCAGTCGAGCCGGATGTCCCGCACCCGCTGCACGTTGCCCGAGGTCTCGCCCTTTCGCCAGAGCTCCCCGCGCGAGCGCGACCAGAACACGGTGCGACCCTCGGCCAGGGTGAGGGCGAGGCTCTCGCGGTTCATCCACGCGAGCATGAGCACGTCGGCGCGCACCGCGTCCTGGACGATGGCCGGGATGAGCCCGTCCTCGTTCCAGCGGAACGATTCCGGTCGGGGCGGTTCCTGCGGGTCGCGCGGTGGAGGCACCGCGTCGCGTTGAGTGGCGGACACCGGCTTGCCCGTATTCCGTGGGGCGGGCAATCATACACCCCGGCGGTGCACGGCGCTTGACCGCACTCCCGGTCGCCCGGAGAATCCCGCCTCCCGAATTCCTTTCGACGGGGCGCGCCCGGGGTTGAATCTGGGGTTGAATCTGATGCAGCTCGACAAGGTTTGCATTCTCGGAGGGTCCGGCTTCGTCGGCCGCAGCATCTGCGCCGAGCTCGCCCGGCGCGGGATCGCGGTCCGCGTGATGGCCCGCCGCCGGGAGCGGGCGCGCCACCTGCTCGTGTTTCCGAAGCTCGAGCTCGTCGAGGGAAACTGTCACTTCGCCCCGGACCTCGCCGGTGCGTTCGCCGGCTGCGACGCGGTCATCAACCTGGTCGGGATCCTCCATCCGAGCGGGGAGGCGACCTTCGAGCGGGTGCACGCGGAGCTCCCCGCGCTCGTCGCGCGGGTGTGCCGGGAGCGCGGGGTGCCGCGGCTCCTCCACATGAGCTCGCTCGGGGCGTCACGCGACGCCCCGAGCGAGTACCTCCGCACCAAGGGGCGGGGGGAGGAGGCGGCGCACGCCGGGACCGGGGTCGCCACCACGAGCTTTCGCCCCTCCGTCATCTTCGGCCCGGGGGACGGGCTCTTCAACCGGTTCGCGGGGCTGCTCCGGATGATCCCCCTCGTCCTGCCCCTCGCGAAGGCCGATGCGCGGCTTCAGCCGGTGTACGTCGCCGACGTGGCCGCCGCGATGTGCGCCGCGCTCGACGACCGGAGCACCTTCGGGAAGCGCTACGACCTCGGCGGCCCCGAGGTGATGACCCTGGAAGGGGTCGTCCGCTACACCGCCGAGGTGCTGGGCCTCAGGCGGGTCATCGTGCCGCTCGGAGACGGCCTCGCCACCTTGCAGGCGAAGGTCCTGGAGCGGCTTCCGGGGAAGCTTCTGACCGAGGACAACCTGCGCTCCCTCGGGGTCGACAGCGTGACCGCCCGGAACGGGTTCGAGGACTTCGGGATCTCGCCCGCTCGCGTGGAGTCGATCGTGCCGGGCTATCTCGGCGAGCACGGCCGCCGGGGCCGCAACCAGCGGTTCCGGAGCGCCGCCCGCCGCGACTGAGCCCGCGCCGCGCGGGGCCTCACCCCCACGGTGCGAGCACGATGAGCAGGACCGCCCCGAGGGCGATCCGGTACACCGCGAACGGCCAGAGGCCGATCCGGGCGACGAGGGCGAGAAAGGCGCCGATGCACGCGTAGGCGCTCACCCCCGCCACCAGCGCCCCGATCCCGAACCAGGTCCAGTCCACCGCTCCCGGGGCGGTGAGCAGCTCGTATCCCTTCGCTCCGCCCGCGAGCGCGATGACGGGGACCGCGAGCAGGAAGGAGAAGCGGGCCGCGGCCCGCGGGGTGAGGCCGAGGGCGAGGCCCGCGGTGATCGTGACCCCGGACCGCGATGCCCCGGGCACGAGGGCGAGGGCCTGGGCGCATCCGATGAGCACCGCGCCCCGGATGCCGAGGCTCTCCGCGCGGCGGGTTCCGGAGCCCCAGCGGTCGGCCCCGAGCAGAGCCAGGGCGAAGACGAGGTTCGCGACCGCGATGACGGCCGGCGTTCGAAGGTGCAGCTCGACCGCCTCGCCGGCAAGGAGACCGGCGGCTCCGACCGGCACGGTGGCCGCGATCACCATCCAACCCCGGTGGCTCTCGGGGGCGAAGGGGCGCGCGCGGAAGACCGAGCCGAGCCAGCCGCCCGCGAGCTCGCGGAGGTCGCGGCGGAGATACATGACCACCGCGGCGAGCGAGCCGACGTGCACGGCCACGTCGAAGGCGAGACCCTGGTCGGGCCAGCCGAGCAGGGCGGGAACGAGGATGAGGTGCGCCGAGCTCGAGATCGGCAGGAACTCGGTGAGCCCCTGGACGAGGGCGAGGACGATGGCCTGGGTGGGGTCCATGACGGCGGCGGCCAGGTCCCCGGCGATCAGAGCCGATCGTCGAGGCGGCGCCCGCCGAACCCGCCGAGGGCGGCGGCCGCCTCCTTCCCGAGGGCGCGGCCGAGCCCGAGCACCCGGATCCGTTCCCCCATCTCGCCCGGCAGGGTGAGCTGCCGGACAGCGTGCGCGTGCGCCGCGTAGCGTGCGGTGCCGACGCCCCGCGCGCCGCCGTGTCCGCCGTCGCCGGTCCCGTTTCCGTTTCCGTTTCGCGCGTGGCCGGCACAGCCGTCCTCATCCTCCTCGTCGGCCGCGGACTCGGCGAGCAGGCGGGTGAGTCCGCACCCGAGGAGGAACCACGCCTGGGTGGTGAAGCCGACCCGGTCCAGGCCCGCCCCGTCGCCCGCCCGGGCAAGGGCGCTGAAGTCCACGCTCGCGGTGATGTCCTGGAGGGCGGGGAGGACGAGCGGGTCGTCGTGCCAGCGGTGGCGGTAGTGACACCCGAGGGTGCCGCGAAGCCGTTCCGGGTGGTAGTACTCGGCCTCTCCGTAGCCGTAGTCGAAGACGAGCACGAGCCCCCGGTCGAGGCGGCCCGCGACCGCTTCGAGCCAGCCCCCGAGGGAAGGACACCACTCCGACTGGTAGCCGGCCGCCCCGATCGCACGCCCGATCCGCGCCTCGACGGCCCGGACGTGGTCGCGGAGCGCGCGGCCGGCCGGCCGGGCCACCCAGCGGAACCCCCCGGAGTCGAGGCCGACGTGCATCGACTCCACCCCCTCCGGGGCGATCCGGAATCGCTCGACGGGGAGCGCGTCCGCCACTTCGTTCGCGAAGACGATGCCGGAGAACGGCTCGTCCGGCAGCGAGTCCAGCCACTCCACCCCGAGCGGCTCGAGGCGCCGCCGCTGCCGTTCCCGGAGGTCGGGGCTCGGCTCGAGGATCCGGTACCGGGGCGGGGTGGCGTCCCGGCGCGCGAGCTCTCCGAGGCAGCTCTCCGCGAAGGCACCGGTCCCGCCTCCCAGCTCGAGGACCTCGCCTCCGCCGAGAAGATCGAGGACCTCCCCGAACGCCCGGGCGAGCGTGCGCCCGAACAGGGGGGAGATCTCGGGGGCGGTCACGAAGTCCCCGCCCGGCCCGAACTTCCCCGATCCCGCCGTGTAGTATCCGAGCCCGGGAGCGTTGAGACAGAGCTCCATGTAGTCGGAGAACGGAATGGGACCCTCCTCCTCGATGCGCCGCCGAATGAGCGCCTCGGCCCGCCGGCCGTGCGCGAGGGCGTCCGGTCCCGGGGCGGGAAGCCCGTTCGGATGCAAGGGGTCGTTCACCGCGCCTCTCGCCCTTCGCCGGTCCCAATCCCGATCACGGTCGCGGTCCCGAGCCCGGCTCCGGTCGTGGTTCTGGTATCGGTTGCGGCCCCGATCTCGGTCCCGGTCGCGGTCCTGGATGGAGTCCCGATCGCGGCCCCGGTTGCGGCGCGGTGGCTGAGCCGGTCGCCCTCGTCACCGGGGCGGGGCGCCGGGTGGGCGCCCGGATCGCCCGCGAGCTGCACGCGGCCGGCATGTCGGTCGCGGTTCACTGCCACCGCTCCCGGGAGGACGCGGAGCGGCTCCGCGAAGCGTTCGAAGCCGCGCGGCCGGGCTCCGCGACGGTGGTGGCCGCGGACCTCCTCGAATCGGGCGCGGCCGAGGCGGTGGTGGCGGCGGCGGGAGAGCGCTGGGGCCGGCTCGACGTGCTCGTCAACAACGCTTCTTCCTTCTACCCGACCCCGATCGGCGAGGTGACGGAGTCCGAATGGCGGGACCTCGTCGGGTCCAACCTCGCCGCGCCGTTCTTTCTCGCCCAGGCGGCCGCGCCGCTGCTCCGCGCCGCCCGCGGGTGCATTGTGAACATCGCCGACGTGTACGGCCATCGGCCCCTCGCCGGCCATTCGGTGTACTCGGCGGCGAAGGCGGGGCTCGTCATGCTCACCCGGGCCCTCGCCGTCGAGCTCGGGCCGGAGGTCCGGGTCAACTCCATCTCGCCGGGGGCGGTCCTGTGGCCGGAGAACGAGGACCCCGAACGGCGGCGGATCATCGACGCGATCGCGCTCAAGCGCTCGGGAGACCCCGGCGACATCGCGCGGGCGGCGCTCTTTCTGGTGCGCGACGCGCCGTACGTCACCGGGCAGGACCTCGCGGTGGACGGGGGGAGGCTCATCGCCGGCTGAGGGGATGCGCGCGGGCTGGAAGCCCGAACCCCCAGGGACCTGCCGCCGCGTCCGCTCGGCCCTTGCGCTCCCTCCCGGGAGCACTTCGGGCCGAGCACCCGGGTGGTTTCTCTTCCCGGAAGGCCGGTGGACGACGGGTCAATGCGAGCGGACGGTGAACCGCGGCCACGCCCTGCTTCCCGGGCGGCGGACGATGTCGCCGGTGTGGGTGCGGAAGCGGCCGCTATCGCGCTCCTCGAGCCACAGCTCCAGGGTCTTGTGGACCACCGGGAACGCCAGCTCGTCCCACGGGATCTCGTCCCCCCGGAACAGGCGCACGTCGAGGCTCTCCTCGCCGGGGTGGAATTCCCGGTCGAGGAGGCGGGCCCGGAAGTAGACGTGGATCTGGTCGATGTGGGGAATGCTGAAGAGGGTGTAGAGACCTTCGAGCCGCAGGTTCGCGTTCGCTTCCTCGCTCGCCTCGCGGCAGGCCCCTTCCTCCATCGTCTCCCCGACCTCGAGGAAGCCCGCCGGCAGGGTCCAGTACCCGTGGCGGGGCTCGATCGCGCGCCGGCACAGGAGCACCAGCTCCTCCCACACCGGGAGCGCCCCGACCACCACCTTGGGATTCACGTAGTGGATGGCTCCGCAGTCGCCGCAGACGTGGCGCGGCCGGTTGTCGCCGGGCGGCACCTCGAGCGCGACGCGCGCGCCGCAGGCGGAGCAGAACTTCACGCGGTGCGTTCGCCGCGTTCGACGACGACGCCGACGTCCGTCGCCCCCCGGATCGCGTACTTCTTGTTGAGGCGAAGGCGGACCCACGGCACCGCGAACTCCTCGCGGACGAGGGCGGCCACCCGGTCGGCCAGGGTCTCCACGAGCCCGAACTCCGAGCTCGACACGAACTCGATGATGCGCTTGGTGATCGCCTTGTAGTCGAGCG
>JAJECB010000403.1 GCA_022822245.1 Gammaproteobacteria bacterium | reverse complement strand
GCTCTCGGTCGCCTACTTCACGTTCGCCGAGCGCAAGGTCATCGGCTACATCCAGGTCCGGCTCGGGCCGAACCGGGTCGGGCCGCGCGGCCTCTTCCAGCCGTTCGCGGACATCATCAAGCTGCTCCTGAAGGAGGTCATCGTCCCCGCCGGCGCGAACCGGGGGCTCTTCCTGATGGCGCCGGTGCTCGCGCTTGTCACCGCGCTCTGCGCATGGGCGGTCGTGCCCTTCGATCAGCACCTCGTACTCGCCGACGTGAACGCGGGGCTCCTCTACGTGCTCGCCATGACCTCGCTCGGGGTCTACGGGGTCATCATCGCCGGGTGGTCCTCGAACTCGAAGTACTCGCTCCTCGGGGCGATGCGCTCGGCGGCCCAGATCGTCGCCTACGAGATCGCGATGGGCTTCGCCCTCGTCGGGGTGCTCGTCGCGGCGGGGAGCCTGAACCTGCGCGAGATCGTGCTCGCCCAGGAGGGCTCCGTCCTCCACTGGTTCTGGCTCCCGCTCTGGCCGCTCTTCCTCGTCTACTGGATCTCGGGGGTGGCGGAGACCAACCGGGCGCCCTTCGACGTCGCGGAGGGGGAGTCGGAGATCGTGGCCGGGTTCCACGTCGAGTACGCGGGGATGGGCTTCGCGCTCTTCTTCCTCGCCGAGTACGCGAACATGATCCTCATCGCGGTCCTCGCCGCGGTGATGTTCCTCGGCGGGTGGCTCTCTCCCCTCCAGGGGGTCATCGACTTCGGGCGCGTCGCCGAGTGGTCTCCGGTGGCGGCGGCCCTCCTCGGGCCGGGGATCCACTGGTTCGTGTTCAAGACCGCGCTCTTCTGCTTCCTCTTCCTCTGGATGCGGGCGACCTTCCCCCGCTACCGCTACGACCAGATCATGCGTCTCGGCTGGAAGGTCTTCATCCCCGTCACCATCGTGTGGATCGTGGTGGTCGGGCTCGGGGTCGTGTTCGCGATCCCGCCCTGGTTCGACTGAGAGGAGCCGTCGATGGGTGCGCTTGCAAAGTTCCTCCGCACGTTCTTCCTCGTCGAGCTCCTCGGGGGGCTGCGCCTCACTGGGGGGTACCTGTTCCGGAAGAAGTTCACCGTGCAGTACCCGGAGGAGAAGACGCCGCAGTCGCCGCGCTTCCGGGGGCTGCACGCATTGCGCCGCTACCCGAACGGGGAGGAGCGGTGCATCGCCTGCAAGCTCTGCGAGGCGGTCTGTCCGGCCCTCGCGATCACCATCGAGTCGGAGCCCCGCGACGACGGGACGCGGCGCACGACCCGCTACGACATCGATCTCACCAAGTGCATCTTCTGCGGGTTCTGCGAGGAGTCCTGCCCGGTCGATTCGATCGTTGAGACCCGCATCTTCGAGTACCACGGCGAGGAGCGGGGCGACCTCCTGATGACCAAGGAGAAGCTGCTCGCGGTCGGGGACCGGTACGAGGAGCAGATCGCCCGCGACCGTACAGCGGACTCCGCGTACCGGTAGGGGCAGGCGCGGCCGTGTTCGAGCAGTTCGTCTTCTACTTCTTCGCGGCGGTGCTGGTGGTGGCCGGCGCCCTCGTGATCACGGTGCGCAACCCGGTGCACGCGGCCCTTTGCCTCGTGCTCGCGTTCTTCACGAGCGCCGCGATCTGGCTCCTCCTCGAGGCCGAGTTCCTCGCCATCGCCCTCGTCCTCGTCTACGTCGGGGCGGTGATGGTGCTCTTCCTCTTCGTGGTGATGATGCTCGACATCAACCTCGTGCCGCTCCGGGAGGGCTTCATCCGGTACCTCCCGGTCGGGATCGGCATCGCGCTCATCGTGCTCGTCGAGCTCGTCATCGTCCTCGGCGGGGACCGGCTCGACATGCTGCCCGTGCCGGAGCCGCACCCCGCCGACTACAGCAACACCCGCGAGCTTGGGCAAGTCCTCTACACGGTGTACGTGTACCCCTTCGAGATCGCGTCGGTCATCCTCCTCGTCGCCATCGTCGCGGCGATCGCGCTGACCCTGCGCCGCCGCGAGGGGCGCCGGGGGCAGCGTCCGGAGGAGCAGGTGCGGGTGCGGCGCGAGGATCGCGTGCGGCTGGTGAGCATGCCGGCGGTCCGGCGCGAGCCGGGTTCGCAGGGGGACGGCGCGCGCGCGGCGCCCGGCGGCGAGCCCGCGCGGGAGGGGGGTGAGTGATCCCGCTCTCGCACTACCTCGTGCTCGGGGCGATCCTCTTCTGTCTCAGCATGGCCGGCATCTTCCTCAACCGGAAGAACGTCATCATCCTGCTCATGTCGATCGAGCTCATGCTGCTCGCGGTGAACCTCAACTTCATCGCGTTCTCCCGCTTCCTCGGCGACATCGGCGGGCAGGTCTTCGTGTTCTTCATCCTCACCGTCGCCGCGGCGGAGGCGGCCATCGGCCTCGCCATCCTGGTGGTGCTGTTCCGCAACCGCGACACCATCAACGTGGCCGACATCGACACGATGAAGGGATGACCCCGTGAGCCTTCTCGCCCTTTCGCTCTGGATCGTGCTCGCCCCCCTCGCGGGAGCAGTGATCGCGGGGCTGTGCGGGCGCGCGGTCGGGCGCGCCGGAGCGCACTCGGTGACCATCGCGGGGGTCGCGATCTCCACCGTGCTCTCGTTCTTCGTCTTCAAGGCGGTGGTGCTCGACGGGGGGGCCGGGTTCAACGGCCCCGCCTACGTCTGGGGCGAGGTCGGAGGTCTTCGCCTCGAGATCGGCTTCCTCATCGACGAGCTGAGCGCGACCATGATGCTGGTGGTCTCGTTCGTCTCGCTGATGATCCACATCTACACCATCGGCTACATGGCGGACGACCCCGGCTACCAGCGCTTCTTCAGCTACATCTCGCTCTTCACGTTCTCGATGCTGATGCTGGTGATGTCGAACAACTTCCTCCAGCTCTTCTTCGGCTGGGAGGCGGTCGGGGTCGTCTCGTACCTCCTCATCGGCTTCTGGTTCAAGCGCGAGAGCGCGATCCAGGCGAACCTGAAGGCGTTCCTCGTCAACCGGGTGGGAGACCTCGGGTTCCTGCTCGGCATCGCGGCGGTGCTCCTCCTGTTCGGGACCCTCGACTACGCGGCCGTGTTCGGGGCGGCGCCGGGCGAGGCGGACGCCACCTTCAGCATCGTGGGGGCCGCCGAGTGGTCGGCGATGACCGTCATCTGCCTCCTCCTCTTCATCGGCGCGATGGGGAAGTCCGCCCAGGTGCCGCTCCACGTGTGGCTTCCGGACTCGATGGAAGGCCCGACCCCGATCTCCGCCCTCATCCACGCGGCGACGATGGTGACGGCGGGGATCTTCATGGTCGCGCGGATGTCGCCCCTGTTCGAGCTCTCCGAGGTGGCGCTCAACGTGGTGATGGTGATCGGGGCGATCACCGCGTTCTTCATGGGCCTTCTCGGCATCGTGCAGAACGACATCAAGCGGGTGGTCGCCTACTCGACCCTCTCGCAGCTCGGCTACATGACGGTCGCGCTCGGGGCCTCGGCCTACGCCGCCTCCATCTTCCACCTCGGAACCCACGCCTTCTTCAAGGCGCTCCTGTTCCTTGCCGCGGGCTCGGTCATCATCGCCCTCCACCACGAGCAGGACATGCGCCGCATGGGCGGGCTGTGGCGCCACATGCCGATCACCTGGCTCTGCTCGCTCATCGGGACCCTCGCCCTCATCGGCTTCCCCGGCTTCTCCGGCTTCTTCTCCAAGGACGGGATCATCGAGGCGGTGCGCCACTCGGAGCTCGCCGCGGCGTGGGT
>JAJECB010000038.1 GCA_022822245.1 Gammaproteobacteria bacterium | reverse complement strand
TTGAGACCCGGGCGCGGAAGGAATGGGCCGAACTGCACAAGCGGCAGGAAGAGATGCGGCAGAAGCTCGACCGGGAGAGCCGCACCGTGCTCGGGCGGCTCCGGATCTGGCGGACCGAGCGCTCGTTGCGGCAACTGGTCGGTGCGGTCCGGGGCCGGTGGGATCTGGTCGAGGGCTGGCGCAAAGATCTCGACCGGTATCTCAGGGACGAACGGACCGCGCTGGGCAAGGCACACGGCGAGAGAGCCCGGCAGATCGAGGGCGGCGTGCGCAAGGTCTATCGAATGGATCTGGTGTTCGCGGAGCGGCGCGCATGGGCAGTGCGCGAGACGATGAGGGAGCGCCAGGAGATGAGGGAGCGCGAGCGCGGCCCGCGCATCATCACCCCCATTCCCCGGCCGCCCCGGCCCCGAGGCCCCGAGCGTGGCGGGGGAGGGTTCGAGCGGTAAGCGTTGACTTCCCCGGCCAGCACCACGCGGATCGCCCTAAACGGTCGATCCGGAGCGGTTTCGGCTCATCTGCGGGCTCTAGGATCGCCCAGAATTGACGATCGCCGACCTCCGAGGGGTACGGGGTAGGGTGAGAATGATCTTCGAGCACAGCCTCGACGAGGAACCGGGGGACCGTCCGGTTGATGTAGGACGGCGGTCTCACGGCGACCAAACGAGATGGTCCCGAGGAGATCCGTCACAGGTCGACGAACTCGGCGAAGTCGACCGAACCATCGGATTGGATCGCATACCGGAAGCGGATTTCGTCTCGGTCGTCGAGACGGCTGTCATCCTTGATTCCGAGCACCTGAAGGGCGGCGTAAAACCCCCCGGTGTTGCGTAGTACCACGATCTGGCCGAGCGAAGGAGTCCGGGTGCGCGAAGTGTAGTCCAACGATGAGGCATCCTGTACTTGCGAGATCGACGCGCACCTGCGGGCCAGGGCGACGCCGTGGATAGACGTCGGGTCGTTGTACACATGAATGCTCGTGTCGCTCGCCTTCGTCCACTTCGTTTCGAACTCAAGAACCCCGGAGCCGATGACATAGCGTCCGTCGAAGCTGCTGTAATCGAACACGACCTCACCAGTCGGTGATGTCATTCTCGGAGGCGGCACTTCGGACGCTTTGCCGGCGAAAGGCTGGACGCCCAGCTTTTGAGCGATCATCGTCGCGAGTTGGGCGGGCGTGTAATCATGGGCTCTGAGGTAGAGGGTGTCCGCAGGCAGACCGGGAACTCGGGTATCATCGAAGCGCACCGGAAGGATGTACTGGTCCTCTCCCTCGATCATGCGGCCAAGCGCAGACCGCCTTTCGTGATTGGGCCAAGCCTTTGACACATATGCCTCGGAAATGAACATCACGACGTAGGCGCTCTGTTCGGCGAATGCTGCGTGGAATGCCTCCACGCCGCTCCGGCCCCAAAGGCCGACCTCCTCGAAACCATCGTAGAACACGGCGATGGAGCGGCTCTGGAGATGCCGCGCGACCTCTTCCACGTAATCGCGCTGTTCCCCGGCAAACGACAACGCCACCTGATACCTTGGGGCTTCCGTCGGACCCTTTTTCGCCCGACCCGTGGTCTCCGACGTAGTCCCTCTACTCCGAAAGGCCGTCGAGGCGGTTGCCTTCTCGGTGATATGGCCGTCGATGAGTTTCCAGCCGATGCCATTCTCCGCTAGGAAGTCGTTCAGGCGACGCGCGAACTCGGGTGCAGACTGAGAGTACCTACGGCGAGGAGCGGCGAGCTCGGCATAGAGAGCCTCGACGATGCCGTGCACCTTGTCGCCCGAGGCGTCGTCCATCAGCCAAACGACCTCGTCCCAGATGTTCGGGTGCTCGGACCAGTTGTTCGGATCAGGTAGCACCAGCAAGACGCCGCAGATCACCTCGCGGATGGCGGACGGCTTCATTCCGGCCGCCTTTGCAAGCATGAGAACGGCGTCTCGCACTTTGGAGTCAGGCATCGGTCTACGCCTCCGGGTCGTCGGCTACCAGCCGAGCGGCCTCTTCCAACACGGCGGTCAGCGCCCACAGGGCGGCTTCCACGACTTCCCGGTCGTTCACGGGGGTCGTCAAATGGGGCGGCACTCGCGGGCCGGAGCGGTTGACGGCGTGGATGTGGGCGAGCAGCAGCTGCGCGAGGGCGTGACTCCCCACCAAGTCCGTCACCCGCCGGTCAATGCCAATTCGGCCGTCGGGCGCCAGCAAGAAGTTGAGGTTGCGACTGTCGAGTAAGGCGTCGAACGCTTTCTTGGGCCGTGCGATTTGCTCCCGAGTCAGTCGCACGACGGTACTTCCATCGGTTCTGTGGGGCATTTTCCTCTACTCCGGTTGTCTGTGACGGTTGCCTTGATCGTATCAAGCGTAACACCTGCATCAGAAAAGAGGCAATAGATTCGGCAGGGATGTCGCCGCGCGGAGGGTCGGGATCAACCCCTCGGGCACCCGAGATCGTCGATCCCGGGTGCCCGTTAGAATACCCCGAAATGGCCCCGGAACCCGCGTAAAACGGCCTTTTGAGCCCCGTCGGCGGAGCAGACGAGCGTGAGGTCGGACCGTTGCCCGCAGCGTATTGGGCTTCTTAGTGTTCGTATCCAACCCGGCTTCGACCGTTGCTCCCATCCTACGCGCGCAGGCCCCCAATGAAATCCACGCGTTTCCATCCTTCGACCAGCCGTGGCGTGGACGTGAAGGCGATGTTTGGGGCCGCCCGGTGAGCAACTCCACCGAAGTCGCCTACAATCTCGCCCTCGCCCGGCTTCTCCGTCACGAGGGGCTGAACGCGCAGGGGGAGCAGCGCCACACATTCGGCCACAAGCGCGGACAGGCCGATGTGCTGCTCGACTTCGACGACTATGCCGTTGTGATCGAGGCGGAATTCGGCGCGCCAGCCAAGGCGGACGCCGACAAGCGCTTCCCCCCTGACCAGCCCGCGATGGTGGGTGGACTGCCGCTTCGGCTCGCGGTGGCCGTGGGA
>JAJECB010000225.1 GCA_022822245.1 Gammaproteobacteria bacterium | reverse complement strand
TCGCTTCTCGCTCCGGGAGATGTTCCCCCGACTCGCGTTCGTCGCCCTGCGCACCCCACCCATGCCCTACCGAGTGCTCAAGCTCGCTGAGAACTATTTCTGAGCCGGATGAGCTTGGTACGTAATCAGGTAATCTCTTCGGAACAGTCCCGTCACAGTGCAGCAGATGTCGGCACTCATACGTAACTGCCGACATTTGATATCAATCCGCCTGCCCGATGGACATCTCCTTCAGCATGTCGAGGATGTCCTTCTCGACGGCCTGGATGTCGGCCTCGATCTCTTCGAGAGGTCGCGGCGGAATGTAGCGGTAGAAGTAGCGGTTGAAGTTGATCTCGTAGCCGACGAGGCCAACCTGACCGTCCCGCTGGTCGCGGCGAGTGGTGTCGATCCAGGCGTCGGGTATATGGGGCAGGACCTCACGCGCGAAGAACGTGCGGACGCTCTCCGACACACCTTCTCCATCGGTCGGGTCTTCGCCTTCAGGGAGCGGGACGCGTTCGGTGTCGCGAAGCGTAGGGTCAGGCTCCGGTGCGCCGTCCTCGCCACGGCAAATCTCGGCCTTCTCGTCGCGCTCGCCGAGCGCGGCGAGGATCGCGTTGCGGACGGTGGCCGGGAGCCGGGTGTCGGCTTCCTTCGCCGCCGCCATCAGATCGGCGAGGAACGATTCTCGGTCCCGATACAGGGTGTCGGGCAACCCCTCAAGAAGGGCCAGGATGGCCTGCTGCCGCGCCCGCCCCTCGCCTTCCTCCCGGGAGCCGGCCTCGCCCCGCTTCCGCGACTTCGCGAGGTTTTGGAACCCGCGTTGGTCCTTGAGCCGGGCGATGCGTTCGGGGCTTGCCCGGAAGTTCAGCCGGAGGGGTCGCTCCACGGTGATGCGGCGGTAACCGAAATGGGTGGTCGGGAAGACGTGGCTGACGACGGTTTCTTCCTCCTTCCCGTCCTTGGCCACCATTCGGGTCGCGCCGTCCTCGAAGTCGACGATGAGCTTCAGCAGGTCCGCCGCCTTCTCCGGGGGGATCTCGCGGCGCTTGTCGCCGAGGCTCCGGCGCATGGGCGACCAGAACGAGGTGGCGTCGATGAGCTGCACCCGGCCCCTTCGCTCAGGAGCTTTCCGGTTGCTCAGCAGCCATACGTAGGTGGCGATGCCGGTGTTGTAGAAGAGCTGCTCGGGGAGCGCGACCAGCGCCTCCAGAAAGTCGTTCTCCAGGACGTGGCGGCGGATCTCGCTCTCCCCGCTCCCCGCGTCGCCGGTGAAGAGCGGCGAGCCGTTCATGATGATCGCAATGCGCGCGCCGCCCTCGTCCGGCGCCTTCGCCCGGGCGAGCATGTGCAGCAGGAACAGGGTCTGGCCGTCGCTGATGCGCGGGAGCCCGGGAGCGAAGCGGCCGGCCGCCCCTCGCTCGTGCTCGTCCCGCACCACGTCCTGATCGCGCTTCCAATCCTTCCCGTAGGGCGGATTCGCGATGAGGTAGTCGAAGGACTGGGCGGCGTGGCGGTCGCGGGAAAGGGTGCTCCCGAAGGCGATGTTGTCCGCGTCGCGGCCGGTCGGGTCCTTCATGAAGAAGTCCGACTTCGACACCGCCCATGTCTCCGGGTTCACTTCCTGGCCGAAGAGGTGGATGTCCGCCTCCGGGTTGATGGCCGGCCGGAGCCGCTCACCATTCCGGCTGGGTCCCTCGATGATGTGCTCCTTCGCGATCATCAGCATGCCGCCCGAGCCGCAGCAGGGGTCGTAGACGGTCCGCACCACCCCCGGACGTGCGATGTCGCGCTCGTCCCGCGCGAGCATGAGCCCGACCATCAGATGGACCACGTCGCGGGGCGTGAAGTGCTCTCCCGGGTTCTCGTCCAGGGCCTCGTTGAACCTCCGGATCAGCTCCTCGAAGATCGTCCCCATCGTGGGGTTGTCGACCTTGTCGGGGTGTAGGTCAACGGTGCGGAACCTCTCCAGCACCTGGAAGAGCAACCCCGCCTCGTCGAGCTTGGCTGTAGTGTTGTCGAAATCGAAGCGCTCCAGCACCTCGCGCATGTTCCGGCTGAAGCCGGCGATGTAGTTCCGGAGGTTCGCGGCGAGCTGCGGCGCGTCGGCGAGGAGCTTCTCGAAGTCGTAGCGGGAGGTGTTGTAAAAGGCGAACCCGGACGCCCTTCGAAGCTGCTGGTCCAGGTCCTCGAGGCCCCGCTCCCGAAGCTCGGCCTGCCGCGAGAGCACCGTTTCCTTCGTCGGAGCAAGCACGCAGTCGAGTCGGCGGAGCACCGTCAGGGGCAGGATGACGTCCTGGTACTTGCCCCGCTTGAAGCTGTCCCGGATGAGGTCCGCGACGCCCCACAGGAAGCTCACGATCTCGCCGTGGTTCATTGGGGAACTCGGTTGGCACCCACTTCCGTTGCCCGCTTCAGCCGCGCCATCCCGAGGAAATCGTCCCCGATCGGGAGTCCGGCAGCGCAGCCGTCATTCCGCGAAGTTGTGGGCGAGCAGGGTGACGATGACGACGGTTGCGAGCACCGCCCCGTGGAAGATGACGAGCGTCTTCGACCAGCATGCGGCGGCCCAGGAAGTCGTGTCGGCGACCCAGGGGGAGGTGTCCATCGAGAAGTCGATATCTTGCTCCTCGAGCGACCGAACGTGGTCGTAGAGGCGGCGGAACAGCCGCTCCTGCCATAGGAAGTATCCGTCCAGGATCCAGAACGCGACGGCAGGGAAGTACGCGAGATAGATGAAGTAGCGACTGAAGTCGGCGGCCGCGAGGGCAAACAGGGCCGACACCAGCACCACGGTCCAGCCCTTGAGCAGGAAGGAGTTCGTCGAAAGTCGGTTGACCGTGCCCTGGATGAACTCGAGGTGCTTGCCCTTGCGTTCCATGGTGGCGGTCGATCCGCGGGGGTTAGGATGGTCAGGCGGCGCGCGCCTCGTCGGCTGCCTCGCCGCCGCCGGCCCGCCAGCGCTCGAGGAGGGCGGCGCGTTCCGCCTCGGCCTCCTCGACGTTGCGCGCCTTGACGTGGCCGTAGCCGCGGATCCGGTCGGGGACGGAGGCGATCTCGACCGCGAGGGCGAGGTTCGCGGGGCAGAGCCCCGATAGCAGCTCGTCCACGGTCTCGAAGTACTCCTCGATGAGCCGGCGCTCGGTACGCCGCTCCTCGGTGCGGCCGAAGAGGTCGAACGGGGTACCCCGCAGGCCCCGCATCTTCGCGACGAGGGCGAGCACCCGCCACATCCAGGGGCCGTAGGTGCGCTTGCGCGCTTCCCCGGTGGCCGGGTCGGGCCGCGCGAGAAGGGGCGGAGCCATGTGGAAGGTGACCCGGAGGTCTCCCTCGAAGCGCGCCGCGAGCCGTTCCCGGAACGCCCCGTCGGTGTAGAGGCGGGCCACCTCGTACTCGTCCTTGTAGGCCATCAGCTTGTAGGCGAAGCGGGCGACCGCCCCGGAGAGCGCTTCTCCCTCTCCGAGCCCCCGCTCCGCCTCGCGTACTCGCGCGACGAGCCCTCGGTAGCGGGCCGCCCACGCCCCGTTCTGCCAGTCCGTCAGGTCCGCCACCCGCCGCTCGACGAGCTCGTCGAGGGTCTTCGGCGCGGCCGGCTCGAGGCCCTCGTCGCCCTTCGCCGCAAGGCCCTCCACCGCCGCGAGGTCGCGCCCCGCCCGCCGTCCCCACCGGAACGCCTCGCGGTTCATCTCCACCGCCACCCCGTTCATCTCGATGGCCCGCTCGATGGCGACCCCCGACACCGGGACGAGGCCCCGCTGGTAGGCGAAGCCGAGGAGGAAGAGGTTGCTCGCGATGGCGTCCCCGAGGAGCCGGGTCGCGATGCGCGTCGCGTCGAGGACCTGGACGTGGTCGCCGCCCGCCGCGGCGCGGATGCGCTCGACGATGGAATCGGTCGGGAACTCGAGATCCGGATCGCGGGCGAACTGCCCGGTGATCTGCTCGTGGGTGTTGACGATGACCCGGGTGCGCTTCGGGTCCATCACGTTGAGGGCGAGATCCCCCGAAGCGACGAGGCTGTCGCAGCCGAGCACGAGGTCGGCCGCCCCCGCGTTCAGCCGAATAGCACGCATGTCCTCCGAGCGGGCCGCGATCCGCACGTGGCTCGTGACCGCTCCGCCCTTCTGGGCCATCCCGAACTGGTCGACGGTGGAGAACGCGATGCCCTCGAGGTGGGCGGCCATGGTGACGAGGGCGCCGATGGTGACCACCCCGGTGCCCCCCACCCCGGCGACGAGGATGCTGAACGGCCGCCCCCCCTCGACGAGGCGCGGACGGTCCGGTTCGGGCAGAGCGGCGAGGCCCGCCGGGACCTCGACCCGCGCCCCGCCCCGCCGCGGGGTCGCCCCCTGGACGCTCACGAAGCTCGGGCAGAAGCCCTCGACGCACGAGAAGTCCTTGTTGCAGGCGGACTGGTCGATCTGCCGCTTGCGCCCGTACTCGGTGTCGAGGGGCAGCACGGAGAGACAGTTCGACTTCGCGTTGCAGTCCCCGCAACCCTCGCACACCCGGTGGTTGATGAACGTCCGCCGGTCCGGGTCCACCATCGCGCCGCGCTTGCGGCGCCGGCGCTTCTCTGCCGCGCAGGTCTGGTCGTAGATGAGGACGCTCACCCCCTTGACCTCGCGAAGCTCGCGCTGGATGCGGTCGAGGTCCCGCCGGTGGCCGAGCTTCGTGCCGGGGGCGAACATCGCCGCCGACCCGTACTTCTCGGGCTCGTCGGACACGAGCCAGATGGTCTCGACTCCCTCTCCCCGCACCTGGCGGCTGATCGCGGGCGGGTCGATGGGCCCGTCGTGGGGCTGCCCGCCGGTCATCGCCACCGCGTCGTTGAAGAGGATCTTGTAGGTGATGTTGATCCCGGAGGCGACGCACGCCCGGATCGCGAGGAGCCCCGAGTGGTAGTAGGTGCCGTCGCCGAGGTTCTGGAAGACGTGCCCGGTCTCGACGAAGGGGGCCTGCCCCATCCAGTTCGCGCCCTCCCCTCCCATGTGGGTGTGGGTGACGTTGCCGCGGTCCATGTAGGTGGCCATGAAGTGGCACCCGACCCCGCCCTGGGCGCGGCTCCCCTCCGGCACCCGAGTCGAGGTGTTGTGGGGGCAGCCGGAGCAGAAGTACGGGGTGCGCGCCACCGAGAGGGCCTCGCGGGCGCGGGTCTGGCGCGCCTTTGCGTCGATAAAGGCGATCCGATCGTCGATGGCCGGCGAGGTGTGGAAGGGGGCGATGCGCGCCGCGAGGGCCCGCGCGACGTCGTCCGGGGTGACCTCCGGGAAGCCGGGGAGGAGCACCCTCCCCGCCTCGTCCTTCTGTCCGATGACCCGCGGGCGGCGCCCGTCGGGGAGGGGGTAGAGGGCGTTTCGGACCTGGAGCTCGGAGAGGGTCACCTTCTCCTCGACGACGAAGACCTCTTCGAGTCCGTCCGCGAACTCGCGCACCGTCTGCGCGTCGAACGGGTAGGGCATCGCGAGCTTGAGAACCGTGATCCCCAGCTCGTCCGCCGCCCGGTCGTCGATCCCGAGATCGAAGAGGGCCTGCCGGACGTCGTTCCACGCCTTGCCGGTCGCGACGATTCCGTAGCGAGGGCGGCGGCTTGGCAGGGTCACCCGGTTCAGCCGGTTAGCCCGCGCATAGGCCACCGCCGCGTCGAGCTTGTAGTCCCGGTGCCGGGGCTCCATCTGGTACCAGAAGTCCGGTATGCGGAGGTTGAGCCCGTCCGGCGGCAGCTCGAAGTCGGCGGGGAGCACGATTCCGGGTTCCATCGGGTCCGCCGGGAGCGGCGCGCTCGCGTCCACCGTGTCCGGCACCACCTTGTAGCCCACCCACGCCCCCGAGAAGCGCGAGAGCGCGATGCCGTGCAGGCCGTAGCTCAGCACCTCGTGCACGGTGGCGGGGTAGAGGAAGGGCATCATCATCTCGACGAACGCGAACTCGTGGGCGGCCGGGGCGTCGGTCGAGGTGAGCGCGTGGTCGTCGCCGACCATGACGAGCACCCCCCCGTGGCGGGAGCTGCCGGCCATGTGGCCGTGGCGGATCGCGTCCATGCTCCGGTCGAGTCCCGGACCCTTGCCGTACCAGAGCGAGAAGACCCCGTCGTGTCGGCAGTCGCCGAACTCCGTCGCCTGCTGGCTGCCCCAGATCGCGGTCGCCGCGAGGTCCTCGTTGACGGCAGGCTGGAAGTGGATGTGCGACCCGGCGAGGAAGCGCTTCGCGGACCACAGCTCCTTGTCGATGTTGTGCATCGGCGAGCCGCGGTAGCCGGTGATGTAGCAGGCGGTGTCGAGGCCCGCCGCGCGGTCGCGAATGGACTGCATCATCGCGAGGCGCACGATCGCCTGGCTCCCGGTGATGTGGATCCGTCCCTCCCGGCTCTCGTACTTGTCGTCGAGGGATACCGCGGCAAGCTCCATGGTCAGTCTCCGGTAGCGGAGAACGGGCGCACGCGGGCCGGCGAGATCGTTCGTGGTGATTCGCCCTCGCTTCGCATCCGATCCCCGTGGTCCTTCCCAGCGCCAAGTCTAACCCGCATCGCCGGCCACCACTTGCAGCCGCACGACCGGCGCCCGAGCCGGGTCCGGCCGGGCCCCATGATGTATCTTCCGGGGAATCAGGTACCGACGAGACCGAAAACGGGAAGCACTCGATGAGCACCGCAACGCCGCCGCGCCTCCGGGTCGGTTACCTGCTGCCGACCCGGGACCGCATCATGACCGGGTCACCCGACGCCGCGCCGCTGCTCGCTCTCGCCGAGAAGGCCGAGACGCTCGACTACGATTCGGTGTGGGTGGGAGACAGCCTGCTCGCCCGCCCGCGGCACGAGCCGCTCACCCTGCTCGCGGGGGTCGCGGCACGGACGCGGCGGGTCGAGGTCGGCACCGCGGTGCTGCTGCCCGCCCTGCGCAACCCCGTCGTGCTCGCTCACCAGGTGGCGACCCTCGATCGCGTCGCGGCGGGCCGGCTGATCCTCGGGGTCGGGATCGCCGCCGACGTGCCGAGCGTCCGCGAGGAGTTCGAGGCGGCCGGGGTCCCCTTCGAGAAGCGGGTCGGTCGAATGCTCGAGGGGCTTCGTCTATGCCGGGCCCTCTGGTCCGGGGAGCCGGTCGAC
>JAJECB010000422.1 GCA_022822245.1 Gammaproteobacteria bacterium | reverse complement strand
GATGGGGTTGGTGTGCAGCACCGCCCGTTCGACGCCGACATAGTCCATCTGCGCGACCATCTGCTCCGGCGGGTGGGAGAGATCGCTCATGTAGGGCGGCAGGTACTGCTTGGCGTAGTCCTCTCCGTCCACCGTCCAGACCAGGCGGCCGTGACCCCCCGATCGGAACGCCACGTCCGTCAGCCCGGCGAGAGTGCCGTCCTCGGGGTCCGAGAGCATCGAGTTGTCTCCGACCCGGGCGCCGTCGCGCAGCCGCCACACGGGCTGGTGGTGGTCCGCCATCTCCCGCTGCACGTAGCGCAGGTGCTCCGCCGCGCTCGGGAAGCCGTTCGCTTCCCCGAGCGGAGGAAAGCAGTAGGCGTGAGCGTCGATGATCATGTCCGCTCCTCCCGGCAGAGTACGCTCCGTCGCGTGCGGAGACCCCATGATCCTCCGATTCCCCGCCGGCGCATCCGCCTGGATTCCTCGGCCTACTTGATCTTGCCGCGAGCGAGCACCGGCCAGACTTTCTCGACCCGGTCTCCCCGGGTCGCCACCATCTCGTCGTGCAGGAAGACGGTGGTGTCGCCGTAGCCGACGATCCACTCCAGCTTGTCCCCGACCCTGAGCGAGGTATCGGGCTCGCTGAGGTTGACGACCCCGTGCTCGGCGCTCAGGGCCACCTTCGCGACGTGATCGAGGCCTATCGCGCGCGGCGTCGCGATGTCCATGCTCATCGCCTTGCGTCCGGCATCGGTGATGATGCGCCGCGGGGTCGGGCGGCTCGTGACCGTGGACATCACGGTGAGCGCGAAGGGGTGCTCTACGCCCCAGCTCTCGTAGAGCACGTCGCTGAAGATCCCTCCGCCTGCCTGAATCTCGGTGACCCCCTCGATTCCGGCGGTGATCATGAACGTGCCGGTGCCGCCGCAGCTCACGATCCCGGCGTCGAGACCGGCCGCGCGGCACTGGCGGGCGGTGGCGACGAGGGTGCCGACCGCTTCCTCGCAGCAGCATCGCCGCTCGTCCATCGGTCGCCCGAGACAGTGCGCTTCCCACGCCATCACCCCGCAGAAGCGCAGGCCCGGGAGCGCGGAGAGATTCCGGGCGAGCTCGACGGCCGGATCCCCGGGTGCGACGCCCGCGCGCTGCATGCCGTTGTCGACCTCCACGATGACGCGAAGGCGCTTGCCGCGCGCATGGGCCGCCGCGCTCAGCTCCTCCCCGTTCGCGATGCTGTCGACGGCGACCACGACGTCGGCCCGGTCGAGCAGCGCGGCGAGGCGCTCCGCCTTCTGCCGCCCCACCACCTGGTTGGCGATGAGAATGTCCCGGATCCCGGCCTCGGCCATCACCTCGGCCTCGCCGAGCTTCGCGCAGGTGATGCCGAGCGCGCCCGCCTCGAGCTCCATGTGCGCGATCTCGGGGACCTTCTGCCCTTTCGTGTGGGGCCGCCACCCCACGCCGTGGCCGCGGAAGAACGCGGCCATCTCCGCGATGTTGCGCTCCACCAGATCGAGATCGAGGAGCAGGGACGGGGTGTCGAGATCGCGCTTCAGCATGGCAGGGGTCCGGGTTATTCGCCTTCCCAGTGGAGCTGGTTGAGAAAGCGGCGGGTGCGTTCGCTCTCGGCCCGCCGGAAGATCTTGTCGGGAGGGCCCTGCTCGAGGATCACTCCCTCGTCGAACATCACCACCTGATCCGCAACCCGTTCTCCGAACTGCATCTCGTGGGTGACGACGACCATGGTCATCCCTTCGTCCGCGAGCTGCTTCATCACCGAAAGTACTTCGCCCACAAGCTCCGGGTCAAGCGCGGACGTCACCTCGTCGAACAGCATCACCTTCGGCTCCATCGCGAGCGCGCGGGCGATCGCGACCCTCTGCTGCTGCCCGCCCGAGAGCTGTCCGGGCTTGACGTCCAGCTTGTCGCTGAGGCCGACCTTGTCCAGCAGTTGCGCGGCGTGCTCGCGCGCCTGGTCTCCGGACATCTTCAGCACGGTGAGCGGCCCCTCCATCACGTTCCGGATCGCCGTCATGTGGGGGAAGAGGTTGAACTGCTGGAAGATCATGCCGATGTTGCGCCGGACCTTCGGCAGGTCGGTCTTCGGATCGGTGATCTCCACGTCCTCGAGGAAGATCCGGCCCCGGTTGGGCTCTTCGAGCCGGTTGAGGCACCGCAGGAAGGTGCTCTTGCCGGAGCCGCTCGCGCCGATGATGACCACCACTTCGCCGCGCTCCACCTCCATGGAGACCCCCTTCAACACCTCCAGGGCATCGAAGCTCTTGTGCAGGTCCTCAACGCGAAGCACGACGTCGGCCATGGTCCTTCGGGCTCCTCCTCACTCCCGGGTGCGGTACTTGTGATAGAGCCAGTTGACTCCGATCGACTGCGGGAAGGTGATGACGAAGTAGATGAGCGCGCACACGGTGAAGATCTCGACCGGACGGTAGGTGTCCACCGCGAGGAAGCGCGCCTGGTACATGAGCTCGGTCACTCCGATCGCGGACACGAGCGAAGTGTCCTTGAAGAGGCTGACCCACATGGTACCGATCGGCGGGATCATGCGGGTGATCGCCTGCGGGATCACGATGCGGCGCATCACTTGAGCTTCGGTCATGCCGAGGGCGAGGCTCGCCTCGGTCTGGCCTCGCCCCACGGAGGTGATCCCGGCGCGGTAGATCTCGGCCATGAACGCGGCGATGTTGAGGCCGAAGGCGACGAGGCCGGAATAGAAGGGGGAGAAGGTGATGCCGGTGAGGAGCGGCAGCACGTAGAAGACCCACACGATCTGCATCAGCAGAGGGGTGGTGCGGAACAGCTCGGTATAGCCGTACGCGATGCCGCGAAGCGCCGCCCACGGGCTGAGCCGGGCGAGCGCGATCACCATCCCCAGGACGGCGCCCGCGAGCATGCTGAGGACGGAGAGGGCGATCGTGAGCCCGATGCCGCTCAGCATGATGGGGAAGTTCTCCCACACCACCTCGAAGTGCCACTGATACTTCATCGTGCCCGCGGCTCCTCAGTCCGCCCCGAAGCGCCGGTGGAGGTGGTTGACGATGAAGGCCTGCGGGATGGTGAGCGCCATGTAGATGAAGGCGACCACCGTCAGCACCTCGACGGTGCGCAGGGTGAAGGCGGCGAGGGACTGCGCGCTCCACATGAGGTCCTGCAGGGTCACCAGGGAGACGAGAGCGGAGTCCTTGAACAGGGTGATGAACTGGCTCCCCATCGGGGGGAGCATGCGGGTGACCGCCTGCGGCAGCACGACGCGGGTCATGACCTGCCGGGGCGTCATGCCGAGCGCGAGGCCGGCGTGGCGCTGCCCGCTCGCGATGGAGAGGATCCCGGCGCGGTAGATCTCGGCGAGATACGCGCTCGCGTAGAGGCTGAGCGAGATCGTGCAGGCGACGAAGGGGGAAACCCGGATGCCGGTCAGGATGGGGAACGCGAAGTAGATCCACACGAGCTGAGCGAGCAGGGGGGTGCTGCGAAAGATGTCGATGTAGACGCTCGCGATCATGCGCAGGACGAGGATTGGCGCCATGCGGACGAGCGCGACGACCAGCCCGAGCACGATCGCGATGACCATCGAGAGGGCGGAGACCTGGACCGTGACGACGGCCCCCTCCATGAGGTAGCCGAAGTGCTGGAAGACGGCGGCGAAGTTCCATTCCACGCTTGCGTCTCGCGTGCGCCCCGCCTGATCAGCCCGGAAGGATCACCGATCGGCGTCCGCTATCCGGGACATCGGCGAGGTTTCCGGGTCAGGGCGGGGTATCGATTGGCGTCGGTGTGGCGGCGCCGCCCGGCCCGCGCGGCGGCGCGGGCCGGGCCGGAGCCGAACCGGACCCTTGACTACTGCTTGATGTACCGCGGGTCGCTGTACTTGATGAGCGACGCGGCAATCTGGTCCTGCATGTCGGCGACGATCGACTCGAGGAACGCCTTGAACTCCGGATCGCCGTAGTTGAAGGCCATGCCGATCGGGAAGGGGATGTCGGAGTTGTTGATGCAGTGCTCCGCGCTCTCCGGGATGATCCGGATCTCCGCGTACTCCGCCTCCATGACGAAGGCGAGGGCGTCGTCGATCGGGGCAACGTCGATGCGCTTGGTGAGCACGTCCTCGATCCGGTGGGCGCCGCTCACCTGCTGCACGATGCTGTCGATGGTCGCCTCGGTGTACTTGGCGACGATGCCGTGCTCGGTGCCGGTGCCGGTGTAGGTGCCGATGCGAACGCCCGGCTGGTTCATGTCCTCGAAGGTCATGATCGGGCTGTCCTTGAGCACGATGTAGCAGGTGCCGGCTTCGGTCCAGTTGACGAAGTCGACCACCTTGCGGCGCTTCTCCGTCGCGAAGAGCGGGGCGATGGCGATCTCGAACTGATTGCCCTGGATGCCGGCGATGATCACGTCCCAGCCCGAGGAGATCGGAGAGACGCCCACCCCGAGCTCCGACGCGACCCGCTGGCCGATCTCGAAGGCGGCCCCGAAGTACTCGCTGTTGTTCGGGTCCTGGCCGAGCCACGGCGGAGCGATCGCGACGCCGACCCTGAGCTCTCCGTTGGCCTTGATCTGATCGACAAGCGCGCTCTTGCCCTCCATGGGAACCATGATGTCCGCGGCGGATGCCGATGAGCCGAAGCCGGCGACGAGCAGGGCGGCGGCGGCGAGGGTAAGTCTGCGGGATACGAGCTTCATACGGGTTCTCCTTTCTTGGGGACTGACGGCCCGGAGGCTGCCGGAGCCGGGGCGAGGCGCCGCGACCTTCGGGACTCTTTCGAGACCCTGGGGTCGCGGCCAATGCCATGGACCGTCCCGACCTTTATCACAGTGGGCAGGGGGTATCAAACGAGCGGGGAGGGGCATCGAGCCAACGAAAATGGGGTCAGAGTGGGTTTTCCGGCGCGGTGGCACGAGCCGACCGAGAAGTGAGAAAGCCCACTCCGACCCCATTTTCGTTGGGGGATGGGTGTCAGTTGCGCCCTGCCCGGCGGCGGGGCCGGCGCGCCCTCGCCCCGCCCGCGGTCTCGGCATGGAAGAGGTAGAGACCGCTCGCGATGATGAGGGCCGCTCCGGCGATGACCGCGGGGGCGGGAACGGTACCGAAGACCAGGAATCCGACCAGCGACGCCCAGACCAGGCTGGTGTAGATGAAGGGCGCGACGAGGGTCACCTCGGCGTGGCGGAACGCCTCGATCATGAAGTACTCGGCGAATCCGACCAGCACCCCGGCGAGCGCGAGGAGCAGGAGCTGCCGGGCGCTCGGAGGATCCCAGCCGAAGGCGACGCTCGAGAGCGAGGCGAGGGCAACCACCGCGGAGCCGACGAGGAAGGTCGAGGAAGAGGGGTCGTGATGGCTGAGGTGCCGGGTGAGGATCTCTCTCACGCCTCCGCAGAGGGCCGCGCCGAGGGGCAGGAGCAGGAGCCAGGTGAAGTGCGCCGTGCCCGGGCGCGACATCACCACGATTCCCGCGAAGCCCGCGAGCGCGGCAACGGCCCTCCGCACGCTCGGCCTCTCGCCGAGCAGGAGCAACGCCAGCACGAAGGAGAAGAGCGGCGCGGCGAAGAGGATCGCCACCGCATCGGCGAGCGGCAGGTGGCGCAGTCCCAGCACGAACAGGAGCATTCCGCCCGTTGCGAGGAGTCCGCGGAGAAGCTGGAGGCGCGGCGAGGAGACCCGGAAGGTCAGGCGTCCCTGCTCGCGCCGGACGAGGTAGAGGCCGAGGACGAAGGCCACCACGGCCCGGAGACACACGATCTCGCCGACCGGCAGCTCGGCCGAGAGCCACTTCACCGTAGCGTCGTTCAAGGTCACCACCGCGCTCGCGGCCACCATGAACGCGATACCGACGCCCGCCGAGCGGGGGCGGCTCGGGCCTCTCACGAGAGCGCCTGTCCGGGGGTGCCGTGCATCACGCCGCATTCCGATCGCCGGCGCAGGCGGCCCGGGGCGGGACCGGACACGGCGCCGCGACGATACCGAAGGTGGGCCGACAGCATCGCCCCGGAGACGGCGCCCGCGCAAGGACGCGCCGCAACCGCGCCCAGGGCGAAAATTGGGGTCGGCGTGGATTCCCATTTCCCGGCCGGCGCGCGCCACCGCGCCGGAAAACCCGTTCCGACCCCGATTTCCCCTGACCCCGATTTCCCGGCGGTCGGGTAGAGTACGGCCCTCGCTTGCCACCGGAGTCCGCGCCGACCGCCATGGAGCTCGCATCCACCGTCCACGACGCCCCCGACTTCGCCGCCGTTCAGGAGCTCTTCCACAGCCGCGGCTGGACGGACGGGCTTCCCGTCGTGCCCCCCACCGAGGACGCGGTTGCGGCCTGCCTCGAAGCGGCGCTGATGCCCCCCGAGCACGTCATCGGCGTCGAGCCCGTCCGCGCCCGCGCGGTGACGGCCGAGAAGGTCGCGGTCAACGCGGTGATGGCGGGCGGCCTCCCGCTCCACTTCCCGGTCATCGTGACGGCCCTCTCCGCCATGCTCCGCGACGAGTTCTCCGTCCACGGGGCGACCGCGAGCACCGGGGGCTGCGCCGCCTTCATCGTCATCAACGGCGACGAGCGGCTCCGGCTCGGCATGGAGGGCACGTTCAACGCCCTCGGCAACAGCGACCGGGCGAGCGCGGTCGTCGGGCGCGCGATTCGCCTTTGCCTCATCAACCTCTTCGACGTCCGCCCGGGCGGCATCGACCGCTCGACCCTCGGGCATCCCGGGAAGTTCAGCTTCTGCATCGCCGAGGACGAGGAAGGGTCCCCGTGGGAGCCGCTCGCGGCGGCGCGCGGGGTGCCGGACGGCGCCTCCGCGGTCACCGTGATGGCGGCGGGGGCACCCCGCCAGATCATGAACGAGTGGACCACCGAGCCCGAGGAGATCCTCGAGACCTTCGCGGCGGAGATCCGGGCCAACATGCGCCAGTACTCGATCTGGCCCGGGAACTACGCGATCGTCATGCCGCCCCAGCTCCGGGACCACTTCGCGGCCGCCGGCTGGTCGCGCGCGGACGTGCAGGCGCGCCTCTTCGAGCGGGCCCGCATCCACCGCCGCGAATGGGCGACGGTCGGCAAGGGCGAGGTCGTGGGCGAGCGCGGCGACCGCGAGTACCGCGCCCTCCCGGACCCCGATCACCTCCTGCTCGTCGCGGCGGGCGGGCCGGCGGGCGGGTTCGGGGCGGTCATCCCGCCCTGGCTCGGGGACAAGAGCCGGGCGGTGACCCTCGCGGTCGGGGCGTGCCTCGACTGCGAACCGCCGCCGACGGACGCGGATTAGGATACGGACGCGGATGCGGATACGAATGAGAACGAGGACCGGATTGCCGACATGGACTCCGATGAGAATTCGGACGAGGAGGACGACCCGGTGACCCTGCGCGTGCTCGATCCGACTTTCGAGGAGGGCGCGGCCGGCTTCGCCCTCGCCCCCCGGCTCGCGGGGCTCGAGGGGGCCACCGTCGGCATCATCTCGAACGGCAAGAAGGGGACCGCCCCGTTCTTCGCCCACCTCGCGACCCTCCTTCGCACCCGGTACGGGGCGGCGGAGGTGGTGCTCCGGACCAAGAAGAGCTTCAGCGCCCCGGCCGAGCCCGCCCTCATGGAGGAGGCGGCGGAGTGGAGCGCGGCGATCGCCGGGGTCGGGGACTGAGGGAGCTGCTCGTCGTGCAGTCTGCACGACGCGATCCTCACCGAGCGGCGCGGGGTCCCCGCGATCGGGATCATGACCGACCGGTTCGTGAGCGCGGCGGACGAGATGCGGCGGGTGCTCGGCGTCCCCGACTACCCCTTCGCGGTGATGGAGCACCCGATCAGCAGCGCTTCGGATACGGCGCTCGAGCGGCAGGCGGAGGCGGTCCTGGAGCGGAGCCTCGGGCTTCTCCTCCGCGCCTGACGCCAGCCGCCGTCGCCCCCGGCCGTCCCTGAACGCGCACCGCCCGGTGACCGCCGACCCCCGCGTTTCACGCGCCGCCCACCGGCCTCGGCCCCGTCCCCGGTCTCGCCCATGAGAATCGACTCCCGCGAGGAGGCGGCGGCGCACCTCGACCGGATGGAGGCCGAGGGGGCGCGCTTCGAGCCCCGTCTCGGCGACCACCACACCGCGTGGCGCCGCTGGGGCGAGGCGGGGCCGGCCGTGGTGCTCCTCAACGGCGGGACCGGGTCCTGGATGCACTGGGTGCGGAACATCCCGGCCCTCCGGAACCGCTACCGGGTATTCGCGGCGGACCTCCCCGGCATGGGCGACTCCGGCCTCCCCCCGGTGATGGAGCCGGTCGAGGACCTGGTTCGCATCAGCGGCACGATCATCGCCTCCGGCATCGAGGGGCTCCTCGGGCGCTCCGAGCCCGTGCACATCGTCGGCTTCTCCTTCGGCTCGATGGTCGGGGCGCACGCCGCGGCCCGGCTCGGGACCCAGGTCGCGACGTTCACGATGGTCGGGGCCTCCGGGCTCGGGCTCGACTTCGCGGGGCCGGGGCGGCTCCGCAGGCCGGAGCCGGAGATGACGGAGGACGAGCTGCGGGAGGAGGTCCACCGGCACAACATGGTGACCCTCCTCTTCGCGGACGCCGCGAACGCGGACGAGCTCGCCCTGGAGGCGCAGGTCCGCAACGCGGGGAAGATCCGCATCCGGTCCCACACCTCGGCGGTTACGTCGATCCTCCTCGAGGCGCTCCCCGCGGTCCGCGCCCGCCTCGGCGCGGTCTGGGGGGGGCGGGACCCGTTCCTTCCCGCCCGCGACGAGCGCGAGGCGCTGCTCCGGCGATTCGACCCCGACCTCCCCATCGAGATCGTCGAGGGCGCCGGCCACTGGGCCCCCTACGAGGGGGCGGAGGCGTTCAACCGCTGCCTCCTCGCGCTCCTCGACCGCCGCGAGGGTGCGCCTACTTCGGCCTGACGCTCGACTCGAAGAACGGCGCGTTCACCATCAGCTTGTTCTCCTGGGCGATGAGCCAGCCCGCCTCGGCGCTCGCCGCGAGGTACTTCTGCCAGTCCGGGTCGGCCATCATCGCGGCCCGCTTCGTCTCCCGGTCCCCCGCGTTCTCGTAGACCCAGATGTGGACGTACTTGTTCGGATCGCCCGTCTCGCAGGCGCCGTAGAAGAGGGGCTCGCCGAGATTGCGCCGCTGGGGCTCCCAGCCCATCTCCTCGTAGAGCTCCATCTGCTTGCGGATGCTGCCGGGGCGGCAGGTGTAGGTGCGGACGTCGAACAGCATGTCGGTCTCCTCGAAGCGGTCGGGTGGACGGGAAGCGCGCGCCGGGGTTGCGGTCCGGTCGGCGACCGGATTCCGGGCCGCAGCGTTCATTGTGCGCGAGCCTCGCGGGCCACGCCAACGGGCGCGGGCCGATTGACACCGCCGCGGGATGGTCCGGCCCTCGCACGGACCGCCGTTCGCGAGGAAGAACCACCATGAGCGGACCGATTCCCCTCCCGAGCGCGACCGCGACCGGGCTCGTGGGCCGGGACCCCTCGTTCAGGCTCGCCTCTCATGGGACGCGACTGCAGCAATTCTCATTTTGGCGAGGGTTGGGCGCGGGGTCGTGCAGGCGGCGGGTTGAAGGAGGCTTGACAACGTAGGGCTTGGCACCTATGGTGCGTGCCATGGGCAACCCGTGGTTTGGGTCGAAGGCGGCGTCTGGGC
>JAJECB010000291.1 GCA_022822245.1 Gammaproteobacteria bacterium | reverse complement strand
ACTCCTCTAGACGAAGAAAATAATAATCTTATCATATGGTTACAACCGAACGGCAGTCCAACGTTGGGACACTAGTGGACCGGCACCGTCTTGTTGAGCCCCGACACGAACCACGCCACCGCGAACTCGTCGAAGGAGACCGCCGCGGTGAGGCACAGGGCGGAGACGATCGCGGGGCGGGTGAACGGCAGGATCACCGCGCTCATCGCCCGCCACTCGCTCGCGCCGAGGTTCCACGCCGCCGCCTCGAGGCTGGGGTCCATCTGCGCGAGGCGAAGCCGGATGATGGCCATCGCGAACGGGGAGCAGAGCACCACGTGGGCGACGATGATCGAGTGGAGCTGCCCTGACATCCCGATCCGGGAGAGGAGGGCGAGCATCGCGAGCCCCATGATGACGAGCGGGATGGTCGGCGGGAGGAGCGCAAGCCCGAGGTAGGCGCCCTTCCCGAAGAAGCGGTAACGGAAGTCGGTGTACGCGGTGCAGAAGCCGATGAAGGTCGCGATGACGCTCGTCACCGCGGAGACGACGAGACTGTGGCCGAACGCCTCCCGGACGTCGGGGTCCCCGAAGATGGTCTCGTACCAGTGCAGGGTGAAGTGGCCGAGGGGGATCGTGGGGAAGCGGTCCGAATTGAACGAGAAGACGAAGCTCGCGACGATCGGGGCGAACACGAACGCGAACACCACCGCGACGTAGGCACGCAGGAACCACGCGATGGCCCGCCGCTCGCTCACGCGCGCCTCCGGTAGGCGAGGGTGACCGCGGTAAAGGCAACCACGAAGAGGGTGACGATCATCGTGCACGCGACCACCGCCGCCCGCGGCCACTGCTGCCCGGCCTTGGTGGTGTCGATGATGAGGATGCTCAAGGTGGGCGGCCGGCTGCCCCCGAGGTAGTAGGGGCTCACGAAGTCACCGAAGGAGAGGATGAAGCAGAACGTCGCGGCGATGATGAGCCCGATCTTCGCGAGCGGGAGGACGACGGTGAAGATGGTGCGCATCCGCCCGCACCCGAGGTTCCAGGCCGCCTCGACGAGGCTCCGGTCGACCGCGGCGAGGCTGAAGAGCTGGAGCACCACGACCAGGGGGAGGGTGAGGGTGAGGTAGCCCACCACCGTTCCGAAGGGGGTGTTCAGCATCGGGAACGGCCCGAGCCCGGCGAGGGACAGGAGCCCGTTGATGATCCCCTCGTCGCCGAGAAAGATCTGCCAGGAGTAGGCGCGGACGAGGTAGCTCGTGAAGAACGGGATGATGAGGAAGAAGACGGCCCAGCGCCGCGCCGCCGCCGAAACGTGGAACGCGAGGGCGTAGGACGCGGGAAAGGCGAGGAGGCTGGTGACGGCCGTCGAGACGAGGGCCATCTGTAGCGTGAAGCCGTACGCGTTCCAGAAGTAGCCCCGCGTGTACATCTTCACCCAGTTGACGGAATCGAAGCCGGGGACCATCCGGTAGTTCTTGACGAGCCAGAAGGTGAGCGCGACGAGGAAAAGGAGCGGGAAGACGAAGAAGACGAGCTGCCAGACCACCATCGGCAGCGCGAAGGTGAGGCCGTAGACGGTGACCGTCCTCGTGCCGCGGAAGCGGTCCGGAACGGTCACCGCAGGAACCGGCTCCGGCGTCGAGGACGAGGTGACGCCGGAGCGTTCATGTCAGGCGCGCCGCCGTCTCTCCCCGGGCCGGGAAGAGGTCGGAGCAAACCGGCGCCTCGACCTTCCTTCGCGAGGCGCCACCGGCCTTCCGCTCGAGTCGAAGCCGGCCGGAGACCGCCCGGGAGCGCGGGCTTCCAGCCCGCGAGCGGCCCAACGAACCGCATCGTCCACCTGTGCGCGGGCAGGACACCCGCGCTCCCCGGAACGAACCCCCTGATGCGTCGGTACCGGCGACTTCCCGGGAAGGAGAGCCCGCGCCGCGCGGGAAACCGGTCCGACGCTCGCCCGCCCGACGGGGCAACGCTTGCTCCGTCGGGCCGGGGGGCACCGCCTCGTCAGGCGACCTTGTACTCGGACCAGAACTCGTTCCACTCCTCCAAGCTCTGCTGCTTCGGCGTGTCGCGGTAGTGGATGCGGCCCTGGTTTATCAGGGTGATCGGGTTGTTGGGCGCTCCGTCGACCTGACCGGTGCGGGCCGCTTCCTCCGGGGTCTGCTCCCCAAGCGCCTTCATCCCCGCTCCGGTGACGACGAAGGCCGGGTAGGCCGCCATGTTGGCCGAGCGGACCTGGCCCTCCGGGGTCATCGTGTACCGGATGTACTTGTGGACGAGGTCCTTCTTCGTGGAGCTGGAGACGACCGAGTAGGACTCCGTCCACTGGATGCCGCCCTCTTCGGGCACGGCGGAGCCGACCGGCGCGCCGTCCTTCTCCAGCACCCCCGTCACCCAGTCGCCGATCCCGACGCTCGCCCAGACGTCGCCGTTCTTGAGCGACGCGAACGTCCCCCCGTAGTCGAAGAAGCCCTTGACCTGGGGCTTGAGCGAGAGCGTCTTGTCGCGCACCGCGCCCCAAGCGTCGGTGGAGATGTCGAAGGGACCCGGATCGGTGTTGCCCTCGAGGAGGCTCACCTGCCCGAGGTTCGGCAGGTGCCAGTCGAAGTGGCCCACCTTGCCGGCGACCTTCGGGTTCCAGTACACGTTGTAGCTCATCGCCTCTTCGAGGCTGACCTGCTCCTTGTTGTACGAGACTCCGAGATGCCCGAAGCGGTTGATCACCGAGTAGAGCTTGCCGTCCTTCCAGTGGCCCGGGAAGCTGGCGAAGCTCTCGTGCAGCATGTCGTCGAAGGGATAGTCCGCGGGGTCCAGCTCGTCGACCAGGTCCCCGCGCTCGATGAGGATCCGCGCGTACTCCGCGTCGGTATGGATGATGTCGAAGGTGCCGGGGGGCGACTGCGCGAGCGCGGCCAGCATGTTGTCCCCGCCGGCGTAGTACTTCGGCTTGAACTTGACGTTGTGCTCGGCCTCGAACGCCGCGACCATGTCGGGCTCGGCGAGGCCGTACCACGACAGCATGTTGATCTCGACCGGCTCGGCGAACGCCTTGCGGGAGGTGAGGACGAAGGGCGCGGCGGCGGCCCCCGCGAACGCGCCGGTGGTCTTGACGAAGGTACGCCGGGAAATCCCGCCGCGACCCGGATTCTCTCGATGGTCTGACATGGGTGAATTCCTCCTCGGCCGAACTTCTTTGGCGCCGCCGCCGGGCGGCGGCCGGCGCCGCGGTGCCCGAGCGACCGCGCATGGTTCGGTCGTCGGAGTCTAGCGCGTCGCCCGGAGCGTGCAAGACTATTCGGGAGCAGGTGCGAGGCTCGGGCCGGGACCGGGGCCTCCCGAGAGCACGGCTTCCCGGGAGCGCGGGCTTCCCGCCGGCGAAAGGCCAAGGCCCGCCGTGACTCGCGCGGGCAGGATGCCCTCGCTCCCCGGAGGCCGGCGGTGCGGACCGTGCGACGCGAAACGCGGGGGATCGAAGCGATGAACCGGATGCAATTTCGCCGACTGTTCAAGACCGCCGGCCCGGCGGTGCTGCCCGTCATCCACGTGCGCGACGCCCGGCAGGCGTGCCGGAATGCGGCGGTCGCGATCGAGGCGGGGGCGCAGGGCGTGTTCCTCATCAACCACGACTTCCCCCGCGAGGAGCTGGTGCCGATCCTCGGCGAGGTGCGGGCCCGATTCCCGTCGCTCTGGCTCGGGGTCAACTTCCTCGCGGTGACCGGCCGGGACGCGTTTCCGGTGCTCGGCCGGCTCCGGGCGGAGGGGGTGGAGATCGACGCGTACTGGGCGGACGACGCCCGGATCGACGAACGCGTGCCGGCGGACGAACAGACCGAAGCGGCGGAGATCGCGGCCGCCCGCGAGGTGAGCGGCTGGACGGGGCTCTACTTCGGCGGCACCGCGTTCAAGAAGCAGCGCCCGGTCGCGACCGCGGACCACGAAGCCGCAGCCCTGACGGCCGCCTCGTGGATGGACGCGGTGACGACGTCGGGGGTCGCGACGGGCGAGGCGGCGGACCGGGCCAAGATTGCGGCCTTCCGGCGCGGGTGCGGAGACGCCCCGCTCGCCCTCGCCTCCGGGGTGACACCGGAGAACGCGGCCGGCTACGCCCCGGACGTCGACGCGATGCTGGTCGCGACCGGGATCAGCCGCCCCGGCGACTTCTACGAGATCGACCCGGCGCGGCTTCGCCGGCTCCTCGCGGTAACCCGGGCGGCGGGCGCAGCCGGCGCCGGAGACGCAGCGGCCGCCGGCCCCGAATCACCGGGCGAGCGGGCCTACCTTGCGGCGATGGCCCCGAACGTCAAGGGCGAGACCTTCGCCTGGCTCGACCCGTCCACCCTCTACATCAACGCGTCCATCTTCCGGTCGGTGGTCGACGACCTCGTCGCGCCCTTCGATCCCGCGGATGTCGACGTGGTGGCGGCCTTCGACGCAATGGGCTTCGTGCTCGGCACGGCCATCGCGGTACGGCTCGGCAAGGGCTTCCTCACCCTGCGCAAGGCGGGAAAGCTCCCGGTGGAATCCGACACCGTCGAGTTCGTGAACTACTCGGGGCGAACGCAACGGATGGAGATGCGCACCCCCGCCTTTCGCCCGGGGACCCGAGTGTTGCTCGTCGACCAGTGGGTCGAGACCGGCGGCACGATGGACGCCGGCGTCCGCCTCGTCGAGGGCCAGGGCGGGGTGGTGGCGGGGATCGCGACGGTGTGCATCGAGGAGAACGAGCGCACCCGGGCCTTCCGCGAACGCTACCGGTGCTCGACCTCCGTGCCCCCCGGAAGCGAGTGGCAGCGCCAGTGCAACGCCCAGCGGCTCGACACCTTCGAGCGCTACGACCCCGCCGTCTACTTCCCGGAGACCGCAACGAGCGCGCGCTGACCGCGGCGCCGAAAGGGAACGCCAAGCGGGCCGGAACTCGAAGGGCCGGACATCGCCCGGAGGACCCGGGGCGGGCTGCCAGCCGCTACCAGGGGTGCTCGCGGCCCTCCCAGGTCCAGAAGCGGCCGTGCCCCGACTCGTCGAGGGAGGCCATGAGGTCGCAGATCCCGCGGGCGCTCTCCTCCACCGAGACCGCGGCGTTGCGCCCGCCCATGTCGGTGCGGACCCACCCGGGGTGGATGACCACCGCGAGGCACCCGCGCTCGCGCCAGCTCTCCGCGAGCTCGCGGAAGCGATCGTTGAGCGCGGCCTTGGAGTCGCCGTACTTCCCGAGGCTTCGGGTGGAGCCGCGGCGGGCGCCCATCATGCTGGTGATGAGCGCGATCTTGCGCTGATCGCTGCGCAGCACCGCGTCCATCAGACTCTCCGCCACCTCGAACGGGGCCTCGGCGTTGATGCGGTTGACGGCGGCGGTCCGCATGCCGCGGCCGTAGACGCCGGCATTGTGGATGAGGACGTCGACGGCCTCGTCGGCGAGCGCTCCCCGAAGCGCGCGCTGCCCGGCGCGGTCCGTCACCTCGAGCCCGTGGATGTGGACGTCCCCCGCGACCTCCCCGAGGGCCCTCGGGCGCTCCGGGGTGCGAGTTGTCGCGTGCACCCGCCACCCTTCGCTCGCGTACCGCTCGACGAGCCCGAGGCCGATGCCCCGGCTCGCTCCGATGATCGCCGCAGTGGGCATGTTCGTCCTCCCCGATTGGATCCGGTGTGAGCCGGGCGCGGACCGCGCACCCCGCCGCCTGCACCGTCATTATCATGGACGGACCAAGGCGCGGCGATCGGGGGAGGCATTCCGCCATGAACGAGAAGGCCGGCGACAGCGCGGCGGGCCCGGAATCGGGCGCCGCTTCCCCCCTCCCGCCCCGGCCACTCGGCCGGCGGACACTCGCCGCCGCGGCGGGAGCCGTCCTCGCGCTCGCGTGCGCGGCGCCTGCGCAATCCGCCGACCCTCATGCCGAGCTCCGCCTCGGGATGCTGGAGGCGATCGCGGACACCACCGCCCGCACGGCCGGGAGCACCGGCGTCGAGGCGATCGCTCCGGAGGTGATGGACGCGATCGAACGGGTGCCGCGGCACGAGTTCGTCCCCCCCGAGATCGCGGACCTCGCCTACGAGAACCGGCCCCTGCCCATCGGTCACGGGCAGACGATCTCCCAGCCCTACATCGTCGCCCTCATGACCCACCTCCTCGGCCTTGGCTCCCACCACCGGGTGCTCGAGATCGGCACCGGATCGGGCTACCAGGCGGCGGTCCTCGCGGAGCTCGTCGAGCGGGTGCATACCATCGAGATCGTGCCGCCCCTCGCCCGACAGGCGAAGGAGCGGCTGCCCCGGCTCGGCTACCGCAACGTCGAGGTGCGCCTCGGGGACGGATACTACGGATGGCGCGAGGCCGGGCCGTTCGACGCGATCGTGGTCACCGCCGCCGCCTCCCACGTGCCGCCGCCGCTGGTCGAGCAGCTCGCCCCGAACGGGGTGCTGGTGATCCCCGTCGGCGAGCAGTTCTCGGTCCAGATGCTGCTCCTCGTGCGCAAGCGCTCGGACGGCGAGGTGACCGTCCGCCAGATCCTCCCGGTCCGGTTCGTGCCCCTCACCGGCGGGCACTGAAGCCCGCCCATGAGCGACGAAGAGCGGGCACCGGGACTCCTGCTGCTCGTGGCGGTGGCGCTGCTGTCCGCCGCCGCCCTCGGATACGAGATCCTGCTGACGCGGCTCCTCGCAATCGTCCAGTGGCACCACTTCGCGTTTCTCGTGATCAGCACCGCGCTCCTCGGAATCGGGGCGAGCGGCGCCTTCCTGGTGGTGGTCGGCCATCGGCTCCGGGTTCCCGCCGGACCCTTCCTCGCCCTCGCCGCCCTCGGGTTCGCGGTCGCCGCCCCCGCCTGCTTCGCGATGGTCCAGCACGTTCCCTTCAACGTGCTCGAGCTGCCCTGGTCGCTCCGGCCGCTCGGCTGGCTGCTCGTCATCGAGGTCCTCCTCGCAATTCCCTTCTTCATCGCCGCGACCGGGATCGGGCGCACCCTCATCGTATTCGGGGACCGCCTCTCGCGGGTCTACGCGGCGGACCTCGCGGGCGCCGGGGGCGGAGCGGTTCTCGCGGTGGCCTTCCTCTCGTGGTTCCCGGCGGAGCGGACCCTGGACGTCCTCGGGGCGATGGCGGCCCTCGCGGGAGGGATGGCCGCGGGCCGGGCCCGGCGGGGGACCCGGTGGACCCTCCTCGCCCCCGCAGCCGGCATCCTCTTCCTGCTGGTCTCCGGACAGGGATACTGGACCGAGCTCCGGATCTCGCCGTTCAAGCCGCTCCCGCAAGCCCTTCGGGTGAGCGGTGCGAAGCTCGCCGAGACCCGGTCCAGCCCACTCGGGCTCGTGAGCGCGGTCGAGAACGAGGCGGTGCCGCTACGGTGGGCACCCGGGCTCAGCCTTCTCGCCCGCGCCCCGGTCCCCGAGCAGGTGGCCCTCTTCGTCGACGGCGACGGGCCGATCGCGATTCCGCGCAGACGGCGGGAAGAAGCGCCGCCCGCCTATCTCGACGACCTTACCTCCGCCCTTCCCTACCACCTCCTCGAACGCCCCCGGGTGCTCGTGCCCCGGGCGGGCGGCGGCACGCTGGTGCTCCAGGCGCTTGGGGGCGGAGCGCATTCGGTGGACGCAGTCGAGCTACAGACGGACGTCGCCGCTCTCGTGAAGAGCCGGTACAGAGAGTTTTCGGGGGGCGTGTATCGGGAACGGGCCGTCGACCTCCACGTCGGTGACCCGCGCGCGTTCGTCGAAGCGGCGGCCGGAGAAACATACGACCTCATCCAGGTGGATGCCCTCGGGGCGAGCCCGTCCGGACTCCACGCCCTCAAGGCGGAACGGCTCCTCACCGTGGAGTCGATGCGGGCCATGCTCGCGCGGCTCGCCCCCCGCGGACTCGTCGCCATCACCGGCTGGAGCGAGCTTCCGCCGCGGAGCGGGCCACGGCTGCTCGCGACCCTGCTCGAGTCACTCGCGGCGGAAGGGATCGAGCCCGCCGCGGAGCACCTCGCGTGGATCCGGAGCTGGAACACGAACACCCTCGTCGCGAGCCGTGCGCCGCTCTCCGGGGGGCAGGTCGCGGCGATCCGCTCCTTCGCCCGCGCGAGGGCGTTCGACCTCGTCCACGTACCGGGCATGGAGGCTGGCGAAGCCAACCGCTTCAACGTGATGGAGCGTCCCTGGCTCCACGAGGCGGCGGCGCGACTCCTCGGCCCGGAGCGGGAGGAGTTCATCCGCGACTACAAGTTCGACATCCGCCCCGCGACCGACGACCGGCCCTACCTCTGGAGCTTCTTCCGGTGGGCGCACGCCCCCGAGATCCTCGCCTTGAGCCGCGAGGGCGGGATCGGCCTCCTCGCGATCGGCTACCTCGCTCTCCCCGCCGCTCTCGTCCAGGCGGCGGCCGCGAGCGCGGCTCTCATCCTGCTTCCACTCCTCCTCGTGCGGCGACGCTCCGCCGGCGAACGAGGAGGAGCGCGGCGCGGCGCGGCCCTCGCGGGCTTCTTCGCCCTCGGGCTCGCGTTCCTCATGATGGAGATCGCGTTCATCAGCCGCTTCACCGTAATCCTGAGCCACCCGCTGCACGCCCTCGTCGTGGTGCTCGCGGCCTTCCTCGTCTTCGCCGGCGTCGGAAGCTGGCTCGGGGGCCGGCGCGAGTCGGGCGAAGAGCGCGGTTCCGTCGCCTGGCCGACGGCCGGGATCGTGGTCCTCGCGGTGGCCTGCCTCGCCACCCTTCCCCATCTCACGAGCGCGCTCCTCGGTGCCGCGCCCCACGTCAAGATCGCGGTCGCGGTCGCCCTCGTCGCGCCGCTCGCGACGTTCATGGGAATGCCGTTCCCGCGCGCCCTCGCCCGGCTCCGGCGCCTCGACCCCGGCCTGGTGCCCTGGGCGTGGGGGGTCAACGGCTGCGCATCGGTCGTCGGCGCGGTGCTCGCGACCGGGCTCGCGGTCCACCTCGGACAGACGTTCGTCATCGTGTGCGCCGCCCTCCTCTACGCCGCCGCCGCCGTCGCCCTCACCCGCATGGGAGCGCCCCGCGAGCGCGGCTGACGACGGGAGAGTCGTGCGAGTACCATCCACGTGACCATCGCCGGGCCGAAGGTTCTTCCGCCCGGCGACGTATCGGAGGGAACGCGAAGATGAGCGACGCCGCCGACCGCGGGCCACCTGCGCCGCTCCTCGAGGCGCGGCGGATCACCAAGCGGTTCGGGGCGATCACCGCCCTCGACGGCGTGGACCTGCGGCTGTTTCCGAGCGAGGTGCTCGGGATCGTCGGAGACAACGGGGCCGGCAAGTCGACCCTGATGAAGGTCCTGTCGGGGCTCTACGCCCCCACCGAGGGGGAGATCGTCTTCGACTCGAAGCCGGTCGTCCTCCACTCGCCCCGAGATGCGCAGAATATAGGCATCGAGATGGTGTACCAGGACCTCGCGCTCGCCGGGAACCTCCCCATCCACGAGAACATCTATCTTGGCCGCGAACCGGGACGCAAGGTCCTCGGCTTCACGGTCGTGGACGAGAAGCTGTCGCGCCGGATGGCGATGGACCATCTCGACCGGCTCAACATCACCGTCAAGTCCGTCGACCAGAGCGTCGAGGAGCTTTCCGGGGGGCAGGCCCAGGCCGTCGCGATCGCCCGCGCGACCGCCTTCGAGGGCCGGGTGGTGATCATGGACGAGCCGACCGCCGCGCTCGCGATCCGCGAGGTCGGCAAGGTCCTCGACCTCATCAAGAGCCTCAAGGACCACGGCGCAAGCGTCATGCTGGTCAGCCACCGGATGGACGACGTCTTCTTCGTCTGCGACCGGGTCATGGCCCTCTTCCACGGGCGCAACTTCGAGGAGGCACCCATCGCCGAGACCAGCCGCAACGAGGTGATCGGCTGGATCATGGGCACCCGGGGCCACGCCTCCACGCCGGCGCATGAGAGGGCTTGAGCGGATGGCGGCTCAACCGGCGGCGGACGCGAGGCGGCAGCGGCTGAGGTTGCTCGAGAAGTACGGCGTCTTCGGCATGGTGCTGGTGATGGCGCTGGTCCTCACCCTGCTTCAGCCGGACATCTTCCTCTCGACCCAGAACCTCACCAACATCCTGCGCCAGGTCGCGATGAACGCGCTCCTCGCGCTCGGGCTCTACGTGGTCATCCTCACCGCCGGAATCGATCTGTCCGTAGGCTCGATCATGGCCTTGACGACGATGCTCCTCGCGATGGCGGACACCTCGGGCTGGCCCTGGCCCGTCGCGATCCTGGTGGGCCCGGCGGTCGGGGTCCTCTGCGGTCTCGTCAACGGCTTCGGGCTGACCGTGCTCCGCCTCCCCCACCCCTTCATCATGACCCTGGGCACGCTCTACACCCTGCGCGGGGTCACGAACCTCGTCTCGGGGGGGCGCCCCGTCTCCGGCGTCTCCGACCCCATCCGGTTCCTCGGGTCGGGCGAGATCCCGATGCCCTTCCTCGGCAAGTTCGGCTCCCTTCCGGTGAGCGCGGTGGTCCTGCTCGTGTGCTACTCCGGGACCGCCTGGTTCCTGAACAAAGTTTCGATCGGCCGGCACATCTTCGCCGTCGGCGGCAACCCACAGGCGGCGCGCGTCAGCGGAATCAACGTCGATCGCATCCTCCTCATCGTCTACGCGATGTCGGGATTCTTCGCGGGGCTCGCCGGGCTCCTCATGGCCGGCCGGACCGGGGCCGGATTCCCGAATGCGGGGATCGGGGCCGAGCTGGACGCAATCGCGGCCGTCATCATCGGCGGGGCGAGCTTCTTCGGCGGTCGGGGGACGGTGCTCGGGGTCTTCGCGGGGGTGCTCGTCATGGGGCTGCTGCGCAACGGGCTCAACCTGATGGACGTGAGCGCCTTCTGGCAGCAGACTCTCATCGGCATGATCGTGGTCGGAGCGGTGTTCGTCGACGTGCTCCGCCGCCGCGCGGCGAACCGGCCATGACGCGGCCCACGACACCGAGCGGGTTCCGGCGCGCGAGCTCCGGCGCCGGAACCCGTGCATTGGAAACCAACGGAGTTCGCAACGAGAGGAAGTAATCATGGCTCGATACACGAAGAGTCTCCTTGCCGCCGCCGGCCTCGCCGTGGCGTTCAGCGGGGCGGCCGTCGCGGAAACCAAGGTCGCGGTCATCATGTCCGATTCCGGCTCGGCCAATCCGTTCTGGGCCGCGGTGACCAAGGGCGCTCTTGACAAGGGCACGGAGCTCGGCATCGACGTCGCGGCCGTCGCCCCGGCCGGGGGCGAGACCGACGTCGCCGGGCAGATCGCCATGGTCGAGGACCAGATCGCGAAGGGTGTCGTCGGCATCGCGATCGCGCCCGCGGACACCGCCGCGCTCGTACCGGTGCTCGAGCAGGCCCGGGAGCGGGGTGTCCACGTCGTCTTCATCGACAAGCGCGCCGACATGCCGGGAACCTACATCGGGACGGACAACATCCCGGCCGCCCGGCTCGGCGCCCAGCACATCTGCGACACCGTGGAGGCGGGGAGCGACGTCGCGGTGCTGCAGGGCATCGTCACCTCCACCACCGGCCAGCACCGGGCGGAGGGCGGCCGCGGCGGCCTCGTCGACTGCGGGCTGAACCTCGTCGCGGAGCAGCCCGCCGACTGGGACGCGGGGAAGGCGCTGACCACCACCGAGAACATCCTCACCGCCAACCCCAACCTGCGGGCGATCTTCGCCTCGAACGACAACATGGCCCTCGGCGCGATCGAAGCGCTCCGGAACGCCAAGCTGCTCGACCAGGTCATGGTCGTCGGATTCGACGGCAATCCGGACGCCGCCGAGAGCATTCTCAAGGGCGAGATGGCCGCCTCCGTCGCCCAGCGTCCGGCCGTCATGGGCGCCATGGGGGTCGAGGCAGTCCTGAAGCTCGTCGCCGGCGAGGAGCTTCCCGACGAGATCGATACCGGCGCCGAGCTCGTGACCCCGGACAACGCGGAGAGCTACCGCTAGGCCGCGCGCATCTCCCTGACGGAAGCACGGCCCGGGGCGCCGACGGGGCGCCCCGGGCCGTGCCGAGCGATCGACCGGCGGAACACGGCCGCACGACGCTTGACATCGGGATGCGGGTGGCACGCGATCACGGTGTCCGACACCCCGCGCGCACTGGAGGACAGGGACCATACGGAACCCGCCGCCCTGGAGGCGTAGCGATGAACACCATCCATCCGTCGTTCCGGCCCTTCCACTTCGAGGCCTGGATCGAGCGCCACCGCGACCTGCTGAGGCCCCCCGTCGGCAACAAGCTCGTCTTCGAGGAGTCGGGCATGGTCGTCATGGTGGTGGGCGGCCCGAACGGCCGGGTCGACTTTCACGACGACCCGGTGCAGGAATTCTTCTATCAGCTCCGGGGCGACATGGTGCTCAAGATCGCGGAGAGAGGCACGATCTACGACGTGCCCATCCGGGAAGGCGAGGTGTTCCTGCTTCCGCCCCACACGAGGCACTCGCCGCAGCGCCCGGTGCCGGGCTCGGTCGGGCTCGTCGTCGAGTCGCCCCGCGTAGAGGGGATGATGGACGGCTTCGAGTGGTTCTGCTTCGACTGCGGAACCCTCGTCCACCGGGTGGAGGTCGCGGTCACCAACATCGTGACCGACCTGCCGCCCCTGTTCGACGCGTTCTACCGGGACGAGGAAGCCCGGACCTGCCGGAGCTGCGGGGCGGTCCACCCGGGGCGGGAGCCGCCCCCCGGCTGGGCGGACGCGGCCCTGCCGGCGGATGCACGGGCCTGAGGAACAGGCGGCGTTCCTCCCTCCCGCGACCCCGAGGTTCGCACCGCGTACCTCGGCGAGACGGGCGGCCGGGTCCCGCCCGGGCGACGGTTCAGCTCGAGACGTTCCGCAGCGAGCGGACCCTTCCCAGGAAAGCCGACGCTCCGGCCGCAACCCAGCGCGGCCAGGCCACGATGAGGCAGCGGACGCCGGCCGCCACGTACCGCTCCGCGTTCTCGTCGTCGACCAGGGTGCCGGCGACGCGTCCGGCCGCGACGATCGCCTCGATCGCGTCCGCGATCGCCCGCTGCACGGCCGGGTGGCCGGGGTTCCCGAGGTGTCCCATGCTCGCCGCGAGATCGGAGGGCGCGACCTGGAAGACGTCCACGCCCTCCACCTGGAGCAGGGCGTCCAGGTTGTCGAGGGCCGGCGCGTCCTCGATGAGGGCGATGCACTGCACCTCGTCGTTCGCAAGTCGGAAGTAGTCGCTCGCGCCGTAGGATCGGCGGTTCCCCGCGACCCCGCGGTTCCCCTCCGGAGGGTAGCGGCACGCGCGGGCCGCCCGCTCCGCCTGCTCCGGGGTGATGACGTGGGGAACGATGATGCTGTTCGCGCCGAGATCGAGGGCGCGGAGGATCAGGGCCTCGTCGATTTGCGGGACACGCACCGCGGTGCCCATCTCCCACAGGTCGCAGGCGCGGCTGATGTCCGAGATCTCGCGCCAGTCGAAGCCTCCGTGCTCGAAGTCCACGAATGCCGCGTCGAATCCCATCGGACCGAGAAAATCGCACATGTCGGCCGAGTTGAATCCGAGCGCGATGATCGCGACTTCGCCCGCCGCGAGACGACGGCGGAGGGGGTTGGAGTGATGATCGGCCATGAAACGCTCCTTTCGTGACACCCGGGAAGGGCGCTCGCAGCACCCGAGTCTCGCAGATTCGCGCCCGCGGCAGAACGTCCCACCCCGACCGGACGCCTCGAACGGCCCCGGCGCCGACCGCGCCCCGCCGCCCACCTCACCTCGGCCCGGGACCGCGAGCGAAGACTCCCGCGCGACCCGTCCCGGAAGCCGGGGAGAGGTCCGCAAACCCTGGAAAACGCACAAACCGTGTGCAACGATGCAGCAATTCTCATTTTGGCGAGGGTTGGGCGCGGGGTCGTGCAGGCGGCGGGTTGAAGGAGGCTTGACAACGTAGGGCTTGGCACCTATGGTGCGTGCCATGGGCAACCCGTGGTTTGGGTCGAAGGCGGCGTCTGGGC
>JAJECB010000508.1 GCA_022822245.1 Gammaproteobacteria bacterium | reverse complement strand
ATTGCCCGCTCGCCGGGTCGAAGCACCACCGGTGCTTCGTCTTCTTACGGCTCGCCCTTCAGCAGCGCGCATGCGCTCTCTCGGTCCGTGCGCCTTGTCACCGCGGCATCTTGACGCCCTCGCGACGAAAGTTGGTGAGATATGCGGGCAGGCCGCGCCGGCGTCGCCGGCGGGCGGGGATCCGGGCCGGAGCCGGGACGGCAAGGCGGGCTGATCGCGGCCGGGGTGAACCGTGCGGTCAGGGACGATCGCCTTCCTGCTCGGCGCCTGCGCCCTCCATGGGCTCGACGCGTTGCCCGGGCTCTGGACAACGGCGCTGCTGCCCGCCGCGCTCCTTCTCGCGGCCGCGGGCCGGGGTCCCCGGGCCACCGCGGGGGGCTGGTGCGCAGCCGGGTTCCTCTGGGCGCTGCTCAACGCCCACGCAACCATCGCTTCGCGTCTCCCTTCCGCGCTCGAGGGCGAGGACCTCGTCCTGACGGGGCGGATCGCCTCCGTTCCGGCCGTCGCTCCGCGCCGCACCCGGTTCGACTTCGACGTGGAGAGCGGGCTCCCGCATGGCGAGGGGCTTCTTCGTCTCTCGTGGTACGAAGACTCCCGCGGAATCCCCCCGGACCTCGTCGCCGGCGAGACCTGGCGGCTCGTGGTCCGACTCCGGGCCCCGCGGGGGTTTCGCAACCCGGGCGGGTTCGACTACGAGACCTGGCTGTTCCGGCACGGTTACGCGGGCCAGGGATACGTGCGCGCCCGCGACCCCCGGGTCCGCAGGTTGACCGCCGCCGGCCCGCTCGACCCGGGACGGATCCGCCACGCTCTCTCCCGGCGGCTTCGCGAGCTCCCGGAGATCGGCCCGGCGGGCGCCCTCGTCGAGGCCCTCGTGGTGGGGGTCCGCGACCGGATCACCGCAGACCAGCGCGAGACCCTGCGTCGGACCGGCACCGCCCATCTCCTCGCGATCTCGGGCCTGCACATCGGACTTGCCGCCGGGCTGGGGTTTGCGGTCGGCCGCTTCGCGGGACCATGGCTCGTCCCCGGCGTGGCGCCGGTGCGCCTCGGGGCGGTCGCGGGCATCGCGGTCGCGGCGGGATACGCGGCGCTTGCCGGCTTCTCGCTTCCGACCCGGAGAGCGCTCGTCATGGCCACCGTGCTGCTCGTCGCCCTCTGCGCCCGGCGCCGTCTCGGCGGGAGCACCGTCTTCTGTCTCGGACTGATGGCGGTCCTCGTCCTGGAACCCCAGGCCGTGCTCGCCCCGGGCTTCTGGCTTTCGTTCTGCGCCGTCGGCCTGCTCCTCTACGGAATGGGCGGCCGACCGAATGCCGGGGCTTCGGTCCTCGACTGGCGACGCTGGGCGCTTCCCCAGGTTGTCGTCACGGTGGGTCTTGCGCCCCTCATCCTGCACTGGTTCGCCGAGCAGCCGATCGCGGGGCCGCTCGCGAATGCGGTCGCAATCCCCTTCGTCGGGGTCGCCGTGCTGCCGGCGCTGCTCGCCGGGAGCCTCGGCCTGTCGATCCCGGGGCGTCTCGCGGACACCGCGGGGGAACTGCTGGTCACGGTAGGGGCCGGCGCGCTCGAGGCGCTATGGAGACTGATCGAGCTCCTTGCCACCCACGGACCGCGGTACACGCTCTCGGTGGATCCGTCGATTGCGGCCGTCGCTCTGGCGATGGCCGGGGCCGTGATCCTGCTCGCGCCGCCCGGCGTCCCCGGCCGCTGGGCCGGCGCCCTGTGGTTCGCTCCCCTCGTGTGGTGGACGCCGGCGGTGCCCGGCCCGGGCGAGCTGCGCGCCGCGTTCCTCGATGTCGGCCACGGCCTCGCGGTGGTCGTCGAGACCCGGGAGCGAGTGCTCGTCTACGACACCGGGGACACGCACGGCGCCGACATCGTCGCATCCCATCTCGCGTGGCGCGGGCGACGGAGCATCGACACCGTCGTCGTCAGCCACGCGGACTCCGACCACGCCGGCGGCTACCCTTCGCTTGCCGGACGGTTGCCCGCCCGGCAGGTGCTCGCGAACGAGGGGATCCCGAGGGCTACCCCCTGCGTGGCGGGGCATTCCTGGACGTGGGACGGGGTCGCATTCGAGGTGCTGCACCCTCCGTCGGCCGACTGGCGGGGGAACGACGGCTCGTGCGTGCTCCGCGTGTCCGCGGCCGGGCGGCACCTGCTGCTTGCCGGCGACATCGAGACCCGGGCGGAGCGGCGGCTGGTGCGGGGAGCCGGGAAGGACCTCCGGGCCGACCTCATCTCGGTGCCCCATCACGGCAGCCGTACCTCCTCCGGCCCGGCCTTCCTCGACGCGGTCGCGGCGGACCACGCGGTGTTCTCGGTGCGACACGGCAACGCGTGGAACCTGCCGCATCCCGCCGTGCTCGATCGTTACCGGGCCCGCGGAACGCAGATCCACCGCACGGACGCGCACGGCGCGGTCATCGTGTCCATCCGGTCTTCGGGCGCGATCGATGTCCGCCACTCGCGGGCCGGGCGGTTCTGGCACGCGCGCTGAACCCGCCGCGCACGGCGGGCGCGTGCCGGGCCAGGGCCGCGGGCCTGCACCGGGGCCGCTACCGGTATCCGGTAGACTCGCCGGCTGGCGGGAAGGGAGATCCGGCCGCGTGGGGTGCCTCGAAACCCGTTCCGAGCGCCCGGTCTCTCGATCGCGGCTCTTCCGCGCTCGGAGGGGGACGAAGTGCAAGGCATCCTTTTCCGGCTGCTCGACGAGATCTGGTACGGACGCCGGGCCCGGGTCCGGGGCCGGGTGCTGGCGCCCCTCTCCCTGCCATACGCGGCGATCGTGCGCATTCGCCGCGCGCTCTTCCGCCGGGGGCTGCGGGCGGCTTGCCGCGTGGGCGTGCCGGTCGTCGTCGTCGGCAACATCGCGGTCGGGGGCACCGGAAAGACGCCCCTCGTCGTCTGGCTGGTCCACCGGCTTCGGGAACACGGATACCGTCCCGGCGTGATCTGCTCGGGCTATGGAGGAACGGCCCGCGACTGGCCGCGGGCGGTGGAGGAAGGGTCCGACCCGGCGGCGGTCGGAGACGAGGCGGTGCTGGTGGCCAAGCGATGCGGGTGTCCGGTCGCGGCCGGGCGGGACCGCGTCGCGGCGGTCCGATCGCTGCTCGAGCGCACCGATTGCGACATCGTCGTCTCCGACGACGGCCTCCAGCACTACCGCCTCGCGCGCGACGTCGAGATCGCGGTGCTCGACGGGGAGCGCCGCCATGGAAACGGCCGGTGCCTTCCGGCCGGCCCCCTGCGCGAGCCGGTCTCGCGTCTCGAATCGGTAGACTTCGTGGTCGCCAAGGGCCGCGCGGAGGAAGGCGAGTATCGAATGGAGCTCACGGGAAGGACACTCCGGCTGGCCGCGGACGACTCCGTCACCGTCGACCCCGCGGAGCTCGCTTCGAGCCCCGTTCACGCGGTCGCCGGAATCGGCAACCCGGCTTCCTTCTTCGGCCACCTGCGGACCCTCGGGCTCCGGATCATGCCCCGGGCGTTTCCCGACCACCACCCGTTCTCGGCCGGAGACATCGAGTTTGCGGACGAGCGGCCGGTGATCATGACCGAGAAGGACGCGATCAAGTGCCGGGGCTTCGCGAGCGGCCGGCACTGGTACCTGCCGGTCGACGCGAAGATCGAGCCGGGCCTCGAGTCGGCTCTCATCGGCCGGCTCTCCCGAACCGCATGACGAACGAAGCGTTCACCGTGATCATCCCCGCCCGGCTCGCTTCGACGCGGTTGCCGGAGAAGGTGCTCCTCGACATCGCGGGGAAGCCGATGGTCCGCCACGTCTACGAACGGGCGTGCGAGAGCGGGGCGGAGCGGGTGATCGTGGCCGTGGACGACGAGCGGGTCGCGGGCGCGCTGGGCGACGCGGAGACCTGCCGCACGTCGCCCGCCCACCGTTCCGGCACCGAGCGGATCGCGGAGGTCGTCGAACGGCTCGCGATCGATCCGGACGCCGTCATCGTCAACGTGCAGGCGGACGAGCCGTTGCTGCCCCCCGCCCTCATCCGCCAGGTTGCCGCCAACCTCGCGGCCCGCCCGGCGGCGGACGTCGCGACCCTGTGCGAGCCGATGGCTTCGGTGGACGAGGTATTCGACCCGAACGCGGTCAAGGTGGTCCGTGACCGGTCGGATTTCGCCCTTTACTTCAGCCGGGCTCCCATCGCGTGGCAGCGGGACGCGTTTCCCGGCCGCGACGGCTGGCGCGCCGGGGAGCACTTCCGCCACCTCGGGCTCTACGCGTACCGGGCCGGATATGTGCGGAGGTACGTGCGGCTTCCGCGCGACGCCCTCGAGGTCATGGAGTCGCTCGAACAGCTCCGGGTGCTCGCCCATGGCGGGAGGGTCCACGTGGACGTGGCGGTGGCGACGCCGGGCCCGGGGGTCGATTCCGAGGCCGACCTCGCCGCGGTCCGCCGCCTCACCACGAGGACGTGACGATGCAGCGGCCATTCCGGCGCTTCGCCCGCAACGCGGCCGGCCGGGATTTCGTGGTCGGAGACATCCACGGGATGTTTCCAGCGTTGCGGCAGTTGCTGGCGCGGGCGGCGTTCGACGAGGAATGCGACCGCCTCTTCTCGGTAGGCGATCTCATCGACCGCGGCCCCCGTTCGCGCGAGGCGCTCGCATGGCTCGCGAAGCCGTGGTTCCACGCGGTCCGCGGCAACCACGAACAGTTCCTCCTCGATTCCGACGATCGGCCCACCCGGGAGCTCTGGATCCGCTACAACGGGGGCGACTGGTGGCTCGAGTGCGGCCCCGCCGAGCGGGAGGCGTTTCGCGACGCCTGCGCCGCCCTCCCCATCGCGATCGAGATCGACGCGACGCAGGGGAGGGTGGGGGTCGTTCACGCCGATGCGCCGCGTTCGAACTCGTGGTCGGACTTCCTGACGCGCCTGGAATCGCGCGACGAACGCGCCGTCGAGCACGCGTTGTGGTCGCGCGAGCGGGTAAGCGCGGGACGGTCCGGGCACGTGACCGGTGTGGACCTCGTGCTCTGCGGCCATACGCCGACGACGCGGATCGTCGAGGCGGCGAATGTCCGCTTCATCGATACCGGGGCGGTCTACTATCGGCAGTTTCCGGACGCGCGGCTCACCATGGTCGAGATCGAGCCGGGCTGGTGCCGGGCGGTGTCCGTCTCCACGAGCGGCGAGAGCGCGAAACCGGGGTTGGAGTGAGATGTCGCGAGAACGGTGTCAGGGCGAGACTTCGCTCAGGGATGCGAAGCCTCACTCCAACCCCGGTTTCGGGGAGCGCTCCCCGGGCGCCGGGGAAGGCTCCCCGCTACCGGGCCCGGTAGACGATCCGTCCCTTGGTCAGGTCGTAGGGCGTCAACTGCACGGTGACCCTGTCACCGGTGAGGATGCGGATGTAGTTCTTTCGCATCTTGCCCGAGATGTGGGCGGTGACGGTGTGTCCGTTCTCGAGCTCGACTCGGAACATGGTGTTGGGCAACGTCTCGGCGACGGTGCCTTCCATTTCGATATGGTCTTCCTTTGGCAAGCGCGACTCCCGTCTTCGGTTTCTGTGGATATTCTCCGGGCTGACGCTCGGCTTGGCAAGGAAGCCGATCGCTTCATCCTTCCCCGGTTCGGAGCGGGACGGAGGGAGGACCGGCGAAGTGGGCGAGGAGGGCGAGAAACTCCCCGCGCGGAATGAGGCGCGCACCCAGCCGGAAGAGATGCGCGCTCGGCACCTGGCAATCGATGAGGGCGTATCCCTTCGTGCAGAGAACCGCGAGCGCGACCTTGGAGGCGTCGGCGACCCGCGAGAACATGGACTCTCCGCAGAAGATCGAGCCCACCTCCACCCCGTAGAGCCCGCCCGCAAGGGTCTCCCCCTGCCAGCACTCGACGGAGCGGGCGTGCCCCGCCTCGTGCAGGTCGAGATAGGCGGCCTGCATCTCGGGAGTGATCCACGTACCGGTGTCGCCGTCCCGCCTCGGGGCGGCACAGCCCCTGACGACTTCCGCGAACGCGGCGTTCTCGGAGGTCCGGAACTCGTTCCGCCGCAAGCGACGGCCGAGGCGCCGCGAGATGCGGAGCTCGGCGGGGACGATCACGGTGCGCGGATCGGGCGACCACCACAGGATCGGCCCGCCGTGCGAGTACCAGGGGAATATCCCGCGCCGGTAGGCCTGGACGAGGCGTTCGAGCCGGAGGTCGCCGCCGACCGCGAGCGGACGGTCGGCGGGAGCGTACCGCGGGTCCGGAAAGGCATCCGGCGGCGAGTCCGGATGGATGGGCCAGGGGGCGCCCGCGGGTCCGCGCACCGGGCGGGAGCTCCCTCTTCCCGGGCCTCCCGGCACCGGGCGGCTCGCGTCACTCGAGGGACTCGAGGTACTTCTCCGCGTCGAGGGCGGCCATGCAGCCGCTCCCGGCCGAGGTGACGGCCTGACGATATACCGAATCGGCCACGTCGCCGGCCGCGAACACCCCCGGGATGCCGGTCGCGGTGGCATTGCCGTCGAGCCCGCTTCGCACCCGGATGTAACCTCCCCGCATGTCGAGCTGCCCTTCGAACAGGCCCGTGTTCGGGGTGTGTCCGATCGCGATGAACACCCCGTCCACGCCGAGCTCCCGGAACGCGCCGGAACCGGTGTTCCGGATCCGAAGACCGGTCACCCCGGAATCGTCGCCGAGGACTTCGTCGACGACGTGGTTCCAGCGGATCGCCACGTTGGCGTCCCGGCTCCTGGCTTCGAGCCGGTCGGCGAGGATCCGCTCCGCCCGGAACCGGTCCCGGCGATGGACGACGTCCACCGTCGAAGCGATGTTCGAGAGGTAGAGCGCCTCCTCCACGGCGGTGTTGCCGCCGCCGACCACCGCCACCGGGCGGTCCTTGAAGAAGAACCCGTCACAGGTGGCGCAGGCCGACACGCCGGACCCCTTGTATCGCTCCTCCGAGGGAATGCCGAGATACTTCGCCGACGCCCCGGTGGCGATGATGAGCGCATCGCAGGTGTAGACGTTCTCGTCGCCGACGAGGCGAAAGGGCGGTTCGGAGAGGTCCGCGGTGTGGATGTGGTCGAAGATCGACTCGGTGCCGAAGCGCTGCGTGTGCGCGTGCATTCGGGCCATCAGGTCCGGCCCCTGCAGCCCCTCCACGTCCCCCGGCCAGTTGTCGACGTCCGTGGTGGTCGTCATCTGTCCGCCCATCTCGAGACCGGTGACCATGACCGGATTCAGGTTTGCGCGGGCCGCGTACAGAGCCGCCGTGCAGCCGGCCGGTCCCGAGCCGAGGATGAGGAGCCGACAGTGGCGGGGGGTGGGACGAGACATTTCGCGGGACTCGATTGGATTGAGGCCAAGGGTCCGGGAACCGCGACCGCAGCCCTCGGAGCGGCCATTTTATACCGGCTCGCATCCTTTACCGGACCGCCTCGACAGATGGATACAAGTCTCTTCGGGTGCCGGAGAATTTCCCGCCAAGGCCTCGCCGGGCGGGCCGCCGCCTCCCTCTTCGATTGAGCCGGATGCCGATTCAAGGGATAATTTCGCCCGGTCCCAGTCCGGGAATCCCCGGTTGGCGCAAATCACTCCACCGAGGCCACTACGGTTGCTCGCCAAGGCGTTCGGCCGGGGGGGGCGCGAGGCAACCCTCGTCGGGCTCGCGGCGATCGCGATCTTCCTCGCGCTCGCGATCTCGAGCTATCACCGGGGCGATCAGAGCTGGTCGGTCCGCAGCGGGTCCGAACACATCGTCAACCGCGGGGGGGTGGTCGGCGCCTGGATCTCCGATCTCCTCCTCCAGCTTTTCGGCCACGTCGCCTGGTTCCTGCCGTTTCTGCTCCTCGTCGTCGGGGCCGTCCTGTTCTTCGACCGTGAGCGCTCGTCGACCCGCCTCGTCTGGCTGACGCGCGGGATCGGGCTCGCGATGGTCATCATGGCCGCGTGCGGGGTCGCCACCCTGCACTACGGCAGCGCGGGCACTCTTCCGGACGGAGTCGGGGCGGGAGGGATCCTGGGAGCCGTCATCGGAAACGCGTTCCTCGTCGCCTTCAACTTCCTCGGCGCCACGGTGGTCATGCTGGCCCTGCTGCTCGCGGGCTGGGCGCTCTTCACCCGGGTGTCCTGGCTGACCGTGATGGAGACGACGGGGCGCCTCACCCTGTCGCTTTTCGCCGCCATGTCCGGGCTCTCGGGGCGCGGGCGGGAACGCCGCGAGGTATCGCACGCGCGCCGCGAGCGCGTGCAGAAGGTGGCCGCGAAGACGAGACGAAATCCCCGCCGCGCCCGGCCGCCGCGCATCGAGCCGGTGCTGACCGGGATCGAGCCGAGCCCGCGGGTGGACCGGGAGCGGCAGGCGGTCCTCTTCGAGGCGGTGGGCCCCCGGCTTCCGGAGCTCGCCCGGCTCGACAAGCCCTCCGCCCGCCCGACCGCCATGTCGGCCGCCGCCCTCGAGACGATGTCCCGGCAGGTGGAGGTCAAGCTCCGCGACTTCGGAATCGACGTCGAAGTGGTGGCCGTTCATCCCGGACCGGTCATCACCCGCTTCGAGCTTCAGCCTTCACCGGGCCTGAAGGTGAGTCGGGTCACCGCGCTCGCGAAGGACCTCGCCCGCTCACTGTCGACGGTGAGCGTGCGAATCGTCGAGATCATCCCCGGAAAGTCCGTCATCGGCCTCGAGGTCCCCAACGAAGAGGTCGAGCTGGTCTACCTGAGCGAGATCCTGAGCTCCGCGGACTACGACAGGAGCCCCTCCCCGGTCACCCTTGGTCTCGGCAAGGACATCGCGGGACAGCCGGTGGTGGTGGACCTCGCGCGCATGCCCCATCTTCTCGTCGCGGGCACCACGGGGTCGGGGAAGTCCGTCGCCCTCAACGCGATGATCCTGAGCATTCTCTACAAGGCGTCGCCCGACCGGGTACGGCTCATCATGGTCGACCCGAAGATGCTCGAGCTCTCCGTCTACGAAGGCATTCCGCACCTGCTCGCCCCGGTGGTGACGGACATGAAGGATGCGGCCAACGCGTTTCGCTGGTGCATCGGGGAGATGGAGCGCCGCTATCGGCTGATGTCCGAGCTCGGGGTGCGGAACATCGCCGGCTACAACCGCAAGATCGCCGAGGCGGCAAAGGCCGGAGAACCCATCCGCGACCCGACGGCGCGTCCCGGCGAGGGCGAGGACGGAGGGGATGCGCTTCTCACCGAACCGATGCCCCTCATCGTGGTGGTCGTCGACGAGCTTGCCGATCTCATGATGGTGAGCGGCAAGAAGATCGAGCAGCTCATCGCCCGGCTGGCCCAGAAGGCGCGGGCATCGGGCATCCATCTCCTCCTCGCGACCCAGCGCCCCTCGGTGGACGTGATCACGGGGCTCATCAAGGCGAACATCCCGAGCCGGATCGCGTTCCAGGTCTCCTCGCGGGTCGACTCGAGGACCATTCTCGACCAGGGAGGGGCGGAGCAGTTGCTCGGGCACGGCGACATGCTTCACCTCACGCCCGGAATGCAGGCTCCGACCCGGGTGCACGGGGCATTCGTCGGCGACCAGGAGGTGCACCGGGTGGTGGACGACCTCAAGTCGAGCGGCGATCCGGACTACATCGACGGCGTCCTCGAAGGCGGCGAGTGGTCCCCGGATGCCGGGCCCGGCGAGGCCGGCAACGGGGACGAGGAGAGCGATCCGCTGTACGACGAAGCGGTGCGCATGGTGACCGAGTCCGGGCGGGCGTCGATCTCGGGGGTGCAGCGCCGGTTGAAGATCGGCTACAACCGGGCCGCGAGAATGGTGGAGCAGATGGAGGCGGCCGGCGTGGTCGGCCCGGTGCAATCGAACGGTTCGCGGGAGGTCCTGGCGCCGCCTCCACCGGACTGATGCCCTCCCTTCCTGGAACCTTTGTTCGGGCCCTGATTGCGAGCCTTGCGGCCCTGCTCGCGGTCGCGGTCGCGGTAGAGCCGGTGCCGGCCGCGGCCGCCGGCGACGGCGTCGAAGCCGCGACGGAACGGCTCGATGGATGGCTTGCCGCCAACCGGTCGTTCCGGGCGCGGTTCTCCCAGTCGGTGTTCGACGAGGACGGCGTCGAGATCTCCGCCTCCGGAGGAACCGTCGCCTTCCGCCGGCCGCATCGCTTCCGGTGGGACTACGACGCCCCGACGCCGCAGATCATCGTCTCGGACGGACGGGAGCTCTGGTGGTACGACATCGAACTCGCCCAGGTGACGGTACGGCCGGCCGGTACCGCCCTCGAAGGCACCCCCGCGGCGCTGCTGGCCGGGCCGGGGCGCGCTGACGAGCATTTCCGGGTCGCCGCTCTCGATTCCGTCCTGGGCGTGGACTGGTTCCAGCTCGTCCCCCGCGGCGCCGACGCCGCGTTCCGTGCCCTCCGGATCGGCCTTGAGGGAGACGAGGTCCGGGCGATCGAGATGGACGACGGGTTCGGTCAGACCACCCGGATCGATTTCTTCGACGTCGAATACAACCCGCGCCTCGCCGACGCGCTGTTCCGACTCGTACCTCCTCCGGATGCCGACGTCGTTCGAGGCGAATGACTTGAGCACGGAGCAAGCGCCGCTCGCGGACCGGCTCCGCCCCCGTTCGCTCTCG
>JAJECB010000320.1 GCA_022822245.1 Gammaproteobacteria bacterium | reverse complement strand
ATGCCCGGGGCCGGTTCGGGCTGGTCCGCCCGCGGTGACCAGGCCTCGATCTCGACCGCCCTCCCGCTCGCCTGGACGACCAGCCATCCCGGCCCGATTTCGGGGTCCGGCTCCCTTTCCTCCGGGCCGGCGGCCGACCGTACGAAACCCTTGGCCCGGAGCACCCGCGGCGACAGGTCCCGAAGCGCGGCGCGGAGCCGGTCGGGGTCGACCGGGTCCGGGGACGGCACGAAGTGCGAACGGAACTGGTGGTAGTGATCGGGCGCGCCACCCTCCTTCGGCGGAACCGGCCGGTCCGCGCGATCCGCGGCCAGCAGCTCCATCGGGATGTCGGCGCCGGTCGTGCGGGTGATCGGGCCGGAGGCGCGAACACGAAGCCACGCCTCGGCCGCCTCGCGCTCCCCCTCCGTGACCCGGTCACACTTGTTCAGCACGATGAGATCGGCGGAGGCGAGCTGGCGATCGACGGTGTCCCGAAGCCGCTCGTCGTCATGCCGGGACCGAACCGTCTCCACATCGGCGAGGACCACCACCAGGTCCCGTGCAAGGCCCGGGTGCAGGGTGGCCACGTCCGCGATGGCGGACGGGTCGGCAACCCCGCTCGCCTCCACCAGGATCTGCTCCGGGGGCCGATCGCCGTCCAGCAGGCGGTCGAGCGCGCCCACGAGATCGCCCCCCATCGTGCAGCAGACGCACCCGTTCGCGAACGTGATCGTGTCCCCGCCGTGGGCGGCGACGAGGTCGCCATCGACGTTGAGCTCGCCGAAGTCGTTGACGAGGACCGCGTAGCGCACCCCGTGGCGGCCGGCGAGCACCCGGTTGAGGAGCGTGGTCTTCCCCGCCCCGAGGAACCCCCCGATGACGCTCATCGGCACCCGGCCGCTCACGATTCCCCTCCCGAACGGCCGAATTCCCACCGATCGGAAGCGCTCAGTTCGGATCGAAGACTCCGTTGGCGTATCCGGACTCGATCCGCCGTCGTGAAACGGCCCCGCAACTCGATGCCATCCGCCATCAGCCGTTCGACGAACTCCGCCGCCTCAGTTGGCTCGTTCGGGGTGAATCGCAGGTACAGCACTCCGGCCGGCGGGTATACTCCACGATGGAAGGCGAGCCGGCCGTAGTCCCTGTCGAAGGTGACGATTACCCGGTTCTCTTCCCGTGCACGCCGGACCACTTCCTCGTCGGGGACTCCTGGCGAATCCTCGGCTATCGACCCCACATCCTGTCCGAGGTCTCGCAGTATGCGAACGCTGGCCAGCGGTACGTTCTCGTTTGCGAGCAGCTTCAACCCGTTGCTCGACGGCTGACGGGACGAACGAACTCGTCACGGGTGCACTCGGCGGCGAAAGCGAACAGCGCTCTCAGTGCTTCCGGGGAGAGTTGCGGATAGTTGTCGAGGATCTGCTGTCCGGTCCATCCCTCGGACAGCAGGTCCAGCAGAAACTCCACGGACAGCCGAGTACCCCGGATCACCGGCTTCCCGGCGAGGACGGACGGATCGCTATGGATGTACTCGTGCCAGCTCATGGATTCCAGTGTCACGCGGCGGTGGGGGTGAGCTTCGCGACGATCTCCTCCATCGCCTCGTCGGCGATGGCGAGGAGCTCCTCGTCGGTGCGGTTCTGGATCGGGTGGGGGACCCACACGATCGCGGGCTCGTAGCCGAGGGACTCCGACTGCGCCGCGGCCGCCTCCCGGAAGGCGGTGGTCGCGACCATGACGCCGGGGATGCCGCGTTCGTCGAGATCGAGCATGTCATGCAAACTGCACGACGTGCACGAGCCTCAATCGGACAGGGCGTCGACGACGACATCGACCTCCTCGGCGATGGTCTGCGCGAGGTCGACCGGCGCAGTGCGGGCGTTGGTGGGCTTCGCGTACCGCTTGACGGTGATCCCGCGGTCCGAGAAGTGCGACTCGATCCGGTCGAGGAACGTGCTGCCGCGCGCCTTGCCGATGTCGAGCAGCCCCATGGTGAGGCCGTCGAGGGACGGCGGCGGCGGACGCCGCTCGCGCCGCGCCGGCGCCGTCTCCGCCGTCGGATCGAGTAGCCGGATTCCTTCGTTCATCAGGTTCTTGCCTCCATGGGTGCTGTCCCGGTTCGTTTCGTGAAAATTCCGGTGCCGGAGCCCGTGCCACGAGTTGCGCAGGGGCTCAGGTCCCTACCTCCTTCGTGACGGGGATGGTCCCGCGGGCGCCGCTCGCCGCCCATCCCCCGATGATCGCGCTCATGAGCCCGGCCTCGCCGCCGGCCCGTACGACGTTGAGCCCGCCCTCGCGGAACTTGGTCATCGATTCCTCGACCAGCTCCGGCCGCACGCCCGCGTCGACCCCGTTCGCCCCGCGGACCAGCTCCGACCCCGGGCGGGCCGTCGCGGCCTCGAGCCCGGCCTTGATCCGGGCCCGGTCCCAGCCGCCCTCCCTGAAGATGGCCCAGTGCTCGGGCGAGAGGACGAGGAACGCGTCGAAGCTCTTCACGAGCTTGGGGTGCCCGATCGCGTTGAGGCTCATCGCGAGCGAGCGGGCGAGCGATTCGGGGGTGCGGGAGCCCTCGTCCATGTTGGGGATAAGGCCGCCGCCCGCGAAGAGGGTGACCGCGGACGTGCCGGGAGCGACCCCGCGCTCGACGCTGAGGGGCTGCCAGTCGGGGTCCGACTCGTCCTCGGCGAAGCAAAGGGTGTACTTCCCCGGCCAGCCGAGGGTGGCCCGGTCGATTCCGCCCGGCACGCCGCCCCCGACGTTGCGGACGAGGAGCTGGAGGGCGCGGCCGATGCTCGCGTTCGCCCGGTTGCCCTGGCCGAGGGCGTTCACCCCCGAGTTCATGCCGATGCGGCGCGTGACCGATCCGTTCACCACCACCATCGGGCCCGAGAAGTACGTGGTGCAGAGGAGCCCGTGCATCGCGAACGCGGGGTCGAGGGCCGCCTCGACGACGGCGAGGACGACCGGCAGGTACTCGGGCTTGCAGCCGGCCATGACCGCGTTGATCGCGACCTTCTCCACCGTGCAGGGGACGTTGTTGGGCGGGATCGCGCCGACGACCTCCTGCGGATCGCGCGTCGTGCCCCCAAGCATCCGGAGCACCCGCACCGCCGTCGGGGGCACCACCGGCAGCCCGTCGCTCCAGCCGCGAGCGAAGCAGAGCTCGTGCTCGTCCTCGGGGGCCGGCACGTCGATGACGCGGGCCGCGAGGGGCGGGGAGCCGAATGCGACCTCCAGGATCTCCGGCATGCCGGGATCGACGCTCTTCGAGCCGCAGCCGGGCTGGAAGTCGGGGAGGCCGGGGCCGAGCGGGCCGAGACCCGTCACGCGGCTCCACTCGCCGCGGTCCCACCCGACGGTGCGTTCCGCTTCCGCGCCGCCGTCGAAGCGGATGAGGGTCGGGACGGTCTCGATGTCGAGCCGCCACGAATGCTCGAGGGAGCGGTCGTCGACCGCGTCGATGCCCTCGGGGAACGCCGGATCGTCCTGCGTGTAGACGGTGAGCCCCGCCCCCGTCGCGGCGATTTCGCGCAGCACCGGCTGCACGAGCTCGCAGGTCGGGCAGTCGCGCTTGGCGACGACGATGAAGCTCGTGCTCATGGACGTGGCGGCTCCGTGGGGCGGGGGGTGAGGGGATTCTGCCCCAAGCTCGCCACCACCACCAACCCCGGCGGGGGCGGCGGGAGGCGGCGGGGGTCGGCGGGAACCGCCGGCTGCGGTCAGCGGGCGGTGCGGGCGGCGATCGCGTCGGCGATGCGCAGCACCGCCTTCGCGCGCTCGGCGACCGGCACGTCCACCATCTTGCCGTCCACGCTGATCGCGCCGTCGCCGCGGGCGAGCGCCTCGTCGTAGGCGACGACGATGCGGCGCGCCTCCTCGATCTCCGCCTCGCTCGGCCCGAACTCCTCGTTGCAGATCCGCACCTGGTTCGGGTGGATGCAGGTGGCGCCCTTGAGGCCCATCTTCTTCGAGCGCCGGACAATGCGGCGGAAGCGGTCGGTATCGCGGAACTCGGCGATCGATCCGACGAAACCCATCGGCAGCAACCCGGCCTCGTTCGCGCAGGCCACCATCTGCTGCTTCGGTCCGAACAGCGTCTCCTCGTCGGGAGTCATTCCCATGGAGAGGCCGAAGTCCTCGGACCCGAGCGAAAGGGCGACGCTGCGCGGGTCGGCGTGGGCGATGGTGCGCAGGTTGAGATAGCCCTTCGCGGTCTCGACGGCGAGGCAGAGCCTGATCCGCCCGGCCGGAATGCCCCGTTCCGCCTCGAGCTCCGCAACCGTCTCGCCGAGCGCGACGACGTGCTCGGCGCTGTCCACCATCGGGCAGAGGAGGGCGGTGAGCTCCGGGATCACGACCGCCTCGAGGTCGCGCACCGCGAGCCGCCACGGCCGGTTGACGCGCACCAGGGTGTCGATGCCGCGCGCCGCGAAGCCGCGCACGATGTCGGGCGCCGCCTCCCGGGCGGAGGCCTTGGCGTTCGCCGCCACCGAGTCCTCGAGGTCGAGGATGAGCGCGTCCGCGCCGACTTCCGGACCCTTGGCGATGAACCGCTCGGCCGTCGCCGGCACGAAGAGCTGCGACCGCCAGACGGGAAGGCTCATATCGTTCCCTCCTCCCGGAGGCGGGCGAGGTCGAGGCCGAGGCCGAGCCCGCCGAGGATCTCCTCGTTGTGCGCGCCGAGCGCGGGCGCGGGGGTGCGGATCGCGCCCGGCGTCTCCGAAAGGCGCGGAATGACGTTGTGCATCGGCAGCCGGCCGAGCTCGTCGTCGGGAAGGTTGACGAGCACACCGCGCTCGCGCGCATGGGGGTCTTCCTTGAGCTGCGCGGCGGAGTAGATGGGCCCCGCCGTCACCCCCGCCCGGTCAAAGACCTCCATCGCCTCGGTGAGGGTGCGCTCGGCGATGAACCCGCCGACGATCGCGTCGACCTCCTCGCGGTGGGCGGAGCGCGCCGGCGGGGTGTTGAAGCGCGGGTCGTCGCACATGTCGGCGCGGCCGATGGCGCGGAAGATGCGCATCGCCATCGACTGCATGGAGCCGCTCATCGCGATCCACTCCCCGTCCCGGGTCCGGTAGGCATTGCGGGGCGAGGTGGTGCTGGAGGCGTTGCCGACCCGGGGGGGCGCCTCGCCGGTCGCGCGGTGGATCGCGGCGTCGGGGCCGAGGATCGAGACGAGGGGCTCGAGCAGCGAGAGGTCGATCACCTGGCCGGGGCCGCCCTTCCGCTCGATCTCCCGGAGCGCCACCATGACCCCGAACGCGCCGTAGAGGCCCGCCACCATGTCGGCGAGGGCGAGCGGCGGGAGGGCCGGCGGCTTGTCGGGAAAGCCGTTCTTGTACGCGAAGCCCGACATCGCCTCGACGAGAGTCCCGAACCCCGGCTTGCCGGCGTAGGGGCCGGTCTGACCGTAGCCGCTCACGCGAACGACGACGAGCCCGGGGTTGCGGGCGTGCAGGGTTTCCGGACCGAGCCCCATGCGCTCCAGGGCGCCGGCCCGGAAGTTCTCGACGAGGACCCGCGCGGTCGGCACGAGGTCGAGGAGAATGGCGCGGCCCGCCTCGGTTCTGAGGTTGAGCGAGATGCTCTTCTTGTTGCGGGCGTAGACCTTCCAGGAACACGCGACGCCGGCCGCGGTCCATTCCCGGAGGGCGTCGCCGCGGGCGGGGTCCTCGACCTTGACCACCTCGGCGCCGTGGTCGGCGAGCACGTGGGTGATCGCGTTGCCGGCCACGAGGCGGGAGATGTCGAGCACCCGCACGCCGTCGAGCGCGCGCGGTGCGTCAGGTTGATAGTCGAGGTCCATGAACGAGGGCGGTCCGGGTCGGGAACGCTGCGGATGGTGCGTCATCGGGCACACTCCGGCAAGGCCCGCCGCCGGCACCGCCTTCGTCTCCGGAAGCGCCGGAGGTCCGAGTGACACGCATTACGCGCGCACGTAGAGTGCGCGCATCGTGAACGTCACCCTGTCCATCGACGAGCGGCTCGATGCGCTCGGCCGCCTGCAGAGCCGGCTCGGGCTCGACCGGGGGGCGGCGGCCGGCTGGGAGGAGGGGGTGAGACAGGGGCGGCATTGCACGAGGAGGGACGACGTGACGGATTCGGGATTCGAGAAGAGCGAGCGCTTCGATCGGGGGCTTGCGCTCCGCAAGGAGGTACTCGGGCGGGAGCACGTCGAGCGCTCCCTCGCCCGGGCGGAGGAGGACCCGTTCCTGCTTCCCGTCCAGCAGCTCGCGGTGGAGTTCGGCTGGGGCGAGGTGTGGTCGCGGCCCGGGCTCCCCCGGAAGACGCGGAGCTTTCTCAGCATCGCGTACCTCGCCGCCTTGGGCAAGACCGACGAGCTCGGAGCGCACGTCGCGGGGGCGGTGCGAAACGGCGCGACCCGGGAGGAGATCCGGGAGGTATTGCTCCAGGCCGCCCTCTACTGTGGAATGCCGGCCGGGCTCGAGGCGTTCCGGGTCGCGAAGCGCGCGCTCGACAAGCTGGACGAGGCCGGCCGCGTCGGGGGCGAGGCGGGCGAGGGGGAATCGACGGAGGGTGTCGGGTCATGAGCACGGTGAATCGGGGCGGGAAGTCGATCTACGGCGCGAGCGTCGGGGTCCTGATGCTCGAGACGCGGTTCCCCCGCATTCCGGGCGACGTCGGCAACGCGGCCACGTGGCCCTTTCCGGTCCTGTTTCGCATCGTGCGTGACGCGTCCCCGGACCGGGTCGTCCGACAGGGCGCGCCGGGCCTCCTCGACGCGTTCGTGGAGGCGGGGAAGGAGCTGGTGGGCATCGGCGCGGACGGTCTCACCACGAGCTGCGGCTTCCTCGCCCTCCAGCAGGAGGAGCTCGCCCGCGCCTGCCGGGTCCCGGTCGCCACCTCGTCGCTCATGCAGGTCGCCCTCGTGGAGGCCCTGCTCCCTCCCGGGAAGCGGGCCGGCATCCTCACCATCTCGAAGGCATCGCTCACCGAGGAGCATCTCGCCCTCGCCGGGGCGCCCCTCGACACCCCAGTCGCGGGCACCGACGACGGCCGGGAGTTCACCCGGGTCATCCTCGGCGACGAGTCCGAGCTCGACGTCGATCTCGCGCGGCAGGACGTGGTGGACGGCGCGCGCCGTCTCGTCGAGGAGCACCCGGAGGTCGGCGCCCTGGTGCTCGAGTGCACCAACATGTGCCCCTACTCCGCCGACGTGGCGGAGGCGGTCGGGCTCCCGGTCTACGACTTCGTGACCTTCGTCACCTGGTTCCAGTCTGGCCTCAAGCCCCGCCGCTTCTGAACGCCCCGGTGCCGCGCCGCCCGGGCGGCCGG
>JAJECB010000383.1 GCA_022822245.1 Gammaproteobacteria bacterium | reverse complement strand
CCCTTCTTCCGCGGCTCAATCCAACCCGCTACAGAAGGGGCCTTCCCCCCGGCCGGCTACTCTGTCGAGTGCGAAGAGCGGTAGGTCGGACTACGCTTCGCTAATCCGACCCACTGGACCTACCGGACCTTGCACGAAGCGGCGCCGCTTGAACGGGGACGTTCGCGCGGGAATCAGGCTGAGGCGTCGATGGGGACGAACCGGTCGCCCGCGGACGAGGCGACCGCCGCCTCGACGAACGCGACTCCGCGGGCGCCCTGAAGCCCTTCGACGCGGTAGATCCGGTCGAGCCACCCGGAATCGAGCCTTCCCGCGAGCACCTCCACCGCGATCGCGTACTCGCGGTACAGGTTCGCCCATGCCCCCGCGATCCCGTCCGGGGTGGCGCGGGGGGTGGCGACGAAGGCGGCGGCGCGCGGATGCATCCCGGACGCGGCGACCTTCAGGAGTTCGGGCTCCCCGGGCCGACCCATCCGGAGGACCTCCGCCTCTCCCTGGTTCCAGGTCAGCGCTCCCTTCGCTCCGAGCACCCGGATCCCCACCACCCGATTGGTCCACGCCGCCGCCTGGGTGAGGAGGAGGGTGCCTCGCGCACCTCCCCCGAGACGTAGCGAGACGAAGGCGGTATCGTCGAGAGATCGCCCCGGGAGGGTGCGGATCAGCTCCGCCCGCACCGATTCGACGCGGAGCCCGGTCACGAACTCGGCAATCTGGAAGGCGTGGGTCCCGACGTCCGCCGCCGTCCCCGCGGCTCCCGCGAGGTCCGGGGCGTCGCGCCACCCGACGCCCCCGTCGGGCGGCGGCTGGAGGAACTCGACGTGGACCTGTTGGACGGCGCCGATCTCGCCCGCGGCGACGATCTCGCGCGCTTCGCGCACCATCGGGAAGCCCGCCCACGGATAGGTCACCCCGATCAGGAGCCCTCGCTCCCGGGCGCGCTCGACGAGGTCGCGGGCGTCCTCGCTCCGCGTGGTGAGCGGCTTGTCGCAGACGACGTGCACCCCCGCATCGAGAAAGAGCCGCGCGATCTCGTAGTGCGAGCGATTCGGGGTGGTGATCGCGACCGCGTCGATGCCGTCCGGCCGCGCGCGCTCCGCCTCCGCCATCGCCTCCAGGTCCGGATAGATCCGCCCGGGGTCGATCCGCCACTCCGCGCCCTTTCTCCGATTGACCTCGGCGTCACGCGAGAACATCCCCGCCACCAGCTCCCACGCCCCGCATCCGCGGGCGGCGGTGGCGTGGACCGGGCCGATGCGGCCCCAGCCGACGATCCCGAGCCGGAGCGGCCGGGCAGGCGTCAGCCGGACCGCGTCCACGTCTTCATTCATGCCTTCGTTCATGTCTTCACCTGATTGCGCACGAGGCTCGGGTCGGGGGTAGGACTTCCCGCCCACCGTGGTCGGCAAGCCCGCCCCGGTCCGGGATGCCCGTGCGCACGGGCTTCTCTCTCCTCCGGGCGGGCGTCGGCCGTCAGAGGTCGATCCGGGTACCGGGAACCTGCTTCGGGAAGTAGTCCTCGCAGCTTCCCTCGCGGTACACGTCGCCGGTCGCGCAGTGAAGCCCCCCGCCGAAGGCGTACGCGTCCCGGAACGGGATCGGGATCACCTCCATGCCGAGCCGGTCGAGCTGCTCCATCTGGGCGTGCTCGCTCGCCTCCACGCACACCGTCTTCGGGTCGAGCACGAGGCAGTTCATCGAGAGCCAGATGCTCGAGTAGCAGAGCGGGGGCGGCTCGTTGTGGGCGGGGGGCGCCGCGTCCACGATCTCCCAGTCGTTCGCCTCGAAGATTCGGCGCTGCGCCTCGGGCAGGCGCCGGGTCGGGTTGTTGATGACGAGCCCGGGCCGGAGGGTGACGAAGGTGGCGTCGATGTGGATGGGCCACGGATCGCCGGGGAAGTTGACCGCGTGCACCCGGTGGTCGGGAAAGTGCCGCCGCAGCCACTCCATGCCGCGCCGATTGGTGGTGAGGCCGTGCTGGCAGAAGAGGTCCTTTCCGATCCGGAGCACGTCGGCCGCGTCGAACAGGGGCTCACGCTCGTTGGTGACGAAGTCGAGGGCCGCCGTCCGGCGGAGCCGCTCCTCGATGGTGATCTCGTCGAAGTAGCCCGCCTGGTAGGAGTCGTCGGTAAGCCGGGGGCGCGGCGCCTGCTCCCAGCGAAACCCCGGGTCCTCGTCGAAGTAGCGCTGCATGAGCGGGTGGTACGCGAGGTACTCGAAGTAGCGGCACCGGAAGGACATCGGAGCGCTCAGGATCTCGCGGCCCACGGTGAGGAGCACGTCGCGGGGCGGCATGCAGCCGAACATGCAGCTCGTCGTGAAGTCCGGGGTGACAACCGCTTGATTCCACTGAATGGGCTCCGGTCGGTCGACCCGGATCCCCCGCCCTTCGAGGACCGCCGCGAAGTGGTCGAGCTGCTCGTTCGCCCGTTCCACGGTCTCGAGCGGGCGGGGGCCCCAGCGCCCCCGCATGGCGCTGTCCTCCGGGATCTTCGCCTCGGTGGCGGGCTCGGTCGGCGGGATGCAGGTGTGGTCCGCCCGGCCGAGGATGATATGGCGCAGCGGATCGAAATCGTTCCACGAGCTGACGACGGTATCGCTCATTCGCGGTCTCCGTTTCCGGGGGGCGAGCGGGCGGGAAGGGTGGTCAGTATCCGGCCTGCGGCTTCTCGGATCCGGAAGCCGCCGCCGGTGCCCCTCCCTCGTCCGCACGCATGGCGTCGACGGCCGCCTTGGCCGCCATCGCGAGCAGGCGGGCATCGCTCGCGATGGTGACGAAGGAGAAGCCGCGCTCCACCATCTCCTTCGCGTAGTCGGTCGCCATGCAGTGAATCCCGGCCTGGATGCCGTGCCGCTTCGCGCATTCGAGGATCCGCTCGATCCACCCGAACGCGATCTCGTCGCGCGTGTCGAGGCTCGGCGGGCGCCCGAGGCTCGCGCAGAGGTCGTTCGGCCCGATGTAGATGCCGTCGAGCCCCGGTGTCGACATGATGGCATCGAGGTTGTCCAATGCCTCGCGGGTCTCGATCATCGCGAGGGTCACCACCAGGTCCGCCGACTTCGCCACGTAGTCCGCACCCGCGTAGAGGCTCGCGCGAACGGGCCCGATGCTGCGGTAGCCGTCCGGCGGGTAGCGGCAGGCGCCGACGAACCGCTCCGCCTCCTCGCGGTTGCTCACCATCGGACAAACGACGCCGAACGCCCCGCCGTCCAGGGCCTTCATCACGATGCCGGGCTCGTTCCAGGGAACCCGGGCGAGGGGCACGGTGCTCGTGGTCGTGATCGCCCGCAGGCATTCCACCGCCGTGTCGTAGTGGGTGACCCCGTGCTGCATGTCCACCGTGATCGAGTCCCAGCCCTGGTGGGCCATCGTCTCGGCGGCGAATCCGTCCGGAATCGCGATCCAGCCGTTCACGACCGCCTTCGAGTCGCTCCAGAGTGCACGGAGAGGGTTCGTTTCCATGTTCGCTCCTTGGGTTCGGTTCCCGGCCGGGTGGTCCGGCCGGCTTCCCGGGCCTCGGCGCGACGACCGCCGGCGCCGGGCCCCACAAGTATGCCGAATCATGGCGCGATGCCGAAACCGTCGACCGGTTCGGATACTCGTCGGGGAGGCGTCCAGCCCGGAAATCTCACCAACTTTCGTCGCGAGGGCGCGGAGATGCCGCTGAGACAAGGCGCACGGACCGAAAGAGCGCATGCGCGCTGCTGAAGGGCGAGCCGGAGACAGACGAAGCGCCGGTGGCGCTTCGTCCCGGCGAGCGGGCAATCCATGGATGGATTGCCCGGCCTGCAAGCGGAGCAGGGACTGC
>JAJECB010000394.1 GCA_022822245.1 Gammaproteobacteria bacterium | reverse complement strand
CGCCGGCGCGCACCCCGTGGGTCCCACCGACCCGGACGCGGACAAGATGCGGAAGGCGATCGTGCTCCTCACCGACGGAGAGGATTCGTACTGCGGAGTCGGGAACCTTGGCTGCGACGAAGTCGACGGCCGCCTGGTCGGGGTCCCGCGCGCCACCGCCTGCACCGAGGCGAAGAAGAAGGGCACCGAGATCTTCGTGATCGCGGCCATGAAGCCCGGGAGCGTCTCGGGCGAGCTCGGCCAGGACCTCCGTGCCTGCTCGAGCGAGTCCGATGACGAATATCCGGTCGGAACCAAGCGCCCGGGTACAAACTACGTCTTCCTCAATAACGACGACCCGGCCGATATCGAGGCCGCGTTCGCGAAGATCGGAGCGTATCTCCGGACCCTGCGGCGGATCCTGTGATGACGGTGCGAACGGACCTCGCGATCGCCGCGCCCCTCTCGGCCGCCCGCCCCCGCCCGTCTGCCCGCATGGCTCCTGCCGAAGGACCGGCGGAGGCCGGGGCGCCGGCCGCCACCCGGCGCGGCGCGGATGCGAGGGACTGCGGAAGTCGTTCCCCCACTCCCCCGAGGGCGAAGGTGCGGCCACGCGGGTGGGATGGTGCTGCTTGCGGGCAGGAGATCGAAACCCCTCTCCCCGTGGGAGAGGGGTTCGGGGTGAGAGAAATCCCCTGTCAGGAATGGCTGCGGACCGCCCCCGCCGGGCTCGTCCGCTTCATCCTCGCGGGTGGCGGCGCCTTGGGCGTCGCCGCCTTCTGGCTCGCCCCCGTAACCGTCAGCGCCTTTTCCGGCCACGACCAAGCCATCTTCGGCGCGATCCTCTCCCTCTTAGATCCTCTCCCTCTTAATAGGGTGGACGTTCATCAACATCCACCACGACTTCATGAACAACATGATCCGGTGCCGCGAGATCCCCAGGACCCTCCGGCACCGGTTCACCCCATCCGGCCGCCCCGCCCCGCGAGGGGCAGGGCAACCGGCCCACACCGGCGCTGGCACCGCCGGCTCACACCGTAGCACTCCCACACAAGGAGCCATCCAATCATGAGCAAGCACATTGCCAAGCACAAGTCCCGGCGCCTCCGCCGCTTCCTCAAGGCCAACGAGGCCGTCTCCGCCCTCGAGTACGCGATCCTCGTCGGGGTCATCGCGGTCGCCGTCGGAGCCGCCCTCGTTACGTTCGGTGGCGACATCACAACCGCAATAGCAGCCATTGGCGACAAGGTAGATGACGTGACCATTACCGCGATCCAGACCGCGCCCTGACCGGCCCCCCCGACTGGTCCCGACGGGTACGAGTCTCCTCACTCCGAATCTCTCGTAGTGAGGAGACCGTCCCCTTCCCGTCATCTGTGTTTCCAACGATCCAGATTGATTGCATTGAAAATGCGACGCGATATACGGCACACATCGCGGGGCGTCCGAGCCTTTCTTGGGGTTGACGAGGCGGTCTCCGCCCTCGAATACGCGATGGTGGTCGGAATCATCGCGGTCGCCGTCGGGGCGGCGATCGTCGTCTTCGCCGACAACTACAAGGCTCCGATCACCGCCGTGGCGGGAAAGGTCGGCGCCATCACGACTCCGGCCATCAGGATCACCCCGTGATCTCTCGCAAAGCGAATGCCGACCCGAATCTCTCGCAGTGAGGAGATGAGGAGATGAGGAGACCGTTCCCTTGCCATCGGCGAAGTCTTGCAGCAGAGCGGTGCATGAAGTCATTGCTCCCGCGACGGCCATCCACTTCCGAGGCGAGTTGCGGCGAGCGCGCGAGCGGGCGCTCTCCGACGGAGAAGGCTATCAGCCCATCCTGTTCGCGGTGGAACGCCTCGGCAGACAGTTGTGGCCGACCAGAAACACGCTGGGTGGATTCGCCTGTTGTTTCCGAGATCTGGTCAAGCAGCACCATCCCTTGGCGGGCGAGGGCGCGGACGACCACGAGCTCGCATTCGCGCAGCGATACGACATCGTGCGCGAAGCGAGAAACGACGCGATGCACATCGGCACGGCAAATCGCCGTGAAAGCTCCCGAAGTGTCTGACACCGCTCGATGGGCAGGGACAACCACCGACGAATTCGGTTCGTCCCGTGCGCTCCAAACGCTGGCCGGAGAGACCGGTTCGGGCGAGAACCAAGGACGAGGATACCGCGACTGCGCGGTTTCTCGGGCAAGCGGTGTTCAGGCGACGCAGCGCGGCGCCAATACCCGCCGCGCGGCGGCGGCTGCTGCGCCGCCGTCAGCTCCGGGCGGCTCCGTCTCCGTCGGCGGAGGGCTCGCACAGGCCGTCAACTCGCGCAAGCAGCTCCTCGCCCGTCTCGCACTCGAGCAGCCACTCGCCGACCTCGCCCGCCCGCTCCGGGTCGGCAATCTCCGCCAGCCGCCCGGCCAATCGCTCCGCCGTCTCCGCTCCGAACTTCCGCGCCGCCAGCCGGCGCATCAGGCCGATCTCGCCTTCCGCGCGACCTTCTGCGCGCCACTGCACGGTCCAGTCGATCACCTTGTCGTCCAGCATGGTTCCTGCCTCCCTTGGGTTCGTCAGTGGCGGCAGCTCCGCCCCCGGACAGTACATCGGCAGATGTACCACCCCCAACCACTTCCAGAATGCCTTGAGCAACCCGTCGTTCTCAGGCTCCCACAGTCGTGCGACCAAGCTCTGGAACTGCCGCCCCATCGTCGCGGGGTCGCGGCTGCTAGCCAAGCGAACGAGCTCCGCCATTCGGTTGCGTCCCTTGGGCAGGACTCCAGTATAGCCGCCCACGTCGAGCACGAAATGGCGTTGCGACGGCTGATAGGGGGAGAGAAGCGCTCCGTGCGGTGCCAGCAGCGGTGCGATCTCCGCGCGCGGCGCCCACTGCCCGCGGCCGTGGTAGAGAACGACGAAGAGCACCGGGGGGAGAGGCTTCGAGGGGGCGTTGCGCAGCGACTCCTGATACAGCAGCACGGTATAGTCGAGGATGCGTACCGCCATGGTCCGGTCCACCGTGGACTGGAACTCCAGGCACACCATCACGTCGAGATGCCGGTCGCGGCCCCGCACGCGCCAGACCCGGTCCTGAAGACGTTCGCGCAGGCCATCGCTCACGGAAGCTGCGGACCAAGGGGCGAGGGTAGCGAGGTCGAGGTCGGTGGCCCATTCGCGGAGTATGAATCCGGCGAGCAGGTCGCGCACCAGGTCGGGGAAGGAGAACAGGCGCTTCCAGACGCGGTCGTGCGGGATCAAGGGCAGGGGCTCCGGGCGTCGTCGGGTGCCTCGACCGGAGCGTCGGCGGCGTCGCGCACGTCCCTGCCGAGGCGGCCGCTGCCCCGGCGCCCGGTCGATGGCTTCGGGGAGCGTGCCTCGCGCCGAGCCGTGCGTCTACGGGCATTGCGCCCGTCATGCGTAGGAATTCCGCCCGCTCGTGCGTATGCCGGAGGCGGGCCGGATGCCCGCGCCTCCGCTTCGGTGTTGCCCAACGCCGCTCGACCGCCCAGGATGAACGCCCGTGCCGGCCGCGTAGCGCCGGCCGCGCCGCTCGTGGGCGAGACCCTGCCCGGGTGGGGTGGGGCGCTCGGCCTCACCCGGCCGGCCACCCCCATCACTACCCGGGACCATCAAGGTCACCCCGCGATGGCTCGCGAAGCGAACGCCGAGAGGAGACCGTTCCCTTGCCACCGTCAAAGGTTGCAGAGGAGCGGGGCATGAAGGCTATCGCCGCCGCTACCGTCATCTACTTTCGCGGAGAGCTGCGGCGCGCGCGCGAGCGGGCGCTCTCCGACGGAGAAGGCTATCAGCCCATCCTGTTCGCGGTGGAACGCCTCGGCAGACAGTTGTGGCCGAACAGCAACGGGCTGTTCGAACTCGGTTGTTGTTTCCAGGAGTTGGTCGAGAAGCACCATCCCTTGGAGGGCGAGGGCGCAGACGACCACGAGCTCGCATTCGCGCAGCAGTACGACATCGTGCGCGAAGCGAGAAACGACGCGATGCACATCGGCGCGTTCGATCTGATGTGAAGCCAATGGCCGGATGCCGGACGACGCCTTCTCCCAGCCCGACCTGCGAAGTCACCGGGCCACGGAGCCGCGCCGACCGAATGCCATCGCGGAGGCGCGCACCCGCCATCGGCGAGCGAATGGACGAGAGAGACGGGACTGAGATTCGATGAACACGATGCCGATCACGGTGGTAACCGCGACGCGGACGGAGCGCGCTGGGGTCGCGCGGTCGCGCCCCCGCCCCGCGTGGCTCCGCGACGCCCGCTTCGACAGCGCGTTCATCCTCGGGGGGATCGGGCTCGCGCTCCTCTCCGGGACGGTGATCGTGATCGAGCCGTCGCTGTTCTACCCGATCCTGCTCCTGGATATCTGGGTCCTCGGATACCACCACGTGATCTCCACCTTCACCCGGCTCTGCTTCGACCGGGCGAGCTTCGAGGAGCGCGGGTGGATGATCACGCACCTCCTGCCCATCGTCGCCCTGGCCACCGTTCTCGTCGCCTGGCAGGTCGGCCTCTGGGTCATCGTCACCATCTACTTCTACTGGCAATGGTGGCACTACGCGCGGCAGAGCTGGGGGGTGTCCCGAGCCTACCGGCGGGCCGATCCCGCCGCCCTCTACGAAGACGGCTGGCTGGACCGGGCCATCTTCTACGCAATCCCGGTCTACGGAATCCTGCTCCGGTCGAGCGAGGGCCACACCCACTTCCTCGGCATGGAGCTGTGGACGGTGCCCATCCCCGCCCCCGTCGCGAGCTTGGCGGGGTACGCGGCCGCCGCCCTGCTGGCGGTGTGGGCCGCGAGAAGGCTCGTCGCCATCGCCCAAAGGCGCCTCGCGGCGGTGCACACCCTCTACCTGCTGACCCACATCGCGATCTTCAGCGTCGCCTACGTGTGGCTGGACGACATCACCTTCGGCTTCCTCATGATCAACATCTGGCACAACTGCCAATACATCCTCTTCGTGTGGATGCAGAACCACCGCCGCTTCGAGAAGGGCATCGACCCCCGGGCGCGCTTCCTCTCGTACCTCAGCCAGCCGGGGCGGATCGGCCTCTACCTGCTGGCCTGCACCGCGATCGCGGGAGCCGTGTACGGCGGCCTGCTCCAGGCCATCGACTGGCTCTTCTTCGCCGGCCTCTCCGCCACCATCGTCCTCTACCAGATCGTCAACTTCCACCACTACATCGTCGACGCCATCATCTGGCGCTCCCCCAAGCCCACCCCGCCCCGCGCCCCGGCCCCCGCAAGCTGACGCGGTGGGTATGGCATCCAAACCAGACGGCAGATATACGGCGATGACATTCCATTACTTCGGCTACGGCTCGAACATGTTGACGGAACGTCTGCGTGCTCGTTGCCCGAGCGCCAAGCCCATCGGCGTCGCCGAAGCCCCCGATCACGTCCTTGAGTTCAGCAAGCGAAGCACGGATGGCTCCGGGAAGGCGACCCTCCGGTCCTCGGAAGGAAGCCGTTTGCGTTCCTTCGGCGTGGTGTTCGAGATCCTGGAATCCGAGCGAACGGAACTGGACAAGGCCGAAGGCACCAAGGACGGCGGCTATCAGCGATGCGACGACTTCCCCGTCCGACTCGTCAAGGATGGTAAGTGCTTCTCCACGAGCTGCTATCTCGCTACCGACCGCGACGATTCCCTGAACCCCTACGACTGGTATCTGGCGCTGACGATCGCCGGAGCCGTCCGACACGGGCCGAACGATGACTACATCGCCCGGCTGAAACGGACCCCCTACATCGTAGACAACGATCGCGAACGCACCTCACGCCGAAAGGCTGTCAAAGCACTCCGCAAGGCGGGTTCTGGCGACTATTGCCAGCTTTTCCAGACTACGTGATGGAATGGCGGTAAACATGAGACGAGAAAATGTCAGCGAGGAAATGGAAAGGCTCGTTCTCGTCAGGCGTGCGCCGGCGTCACCCCGGCGGGGCGCCGTCTCCGTTGGCGGTGGACTCGCACAGGCGCTCCACTCGGTCGAGCAGGTCCTCCCCGCTCTCGCACTCGAGGAGCCACTCGCCGACCTCGACCGCCCGCTCCGGGTCGGCGATCTCCGCGAGGCGAGCGGCCAGCCGCTCCGCCGTCTCCGCCCCAAACTTCCGCGCCGCCAGCCGGCGCACGACCTCGACCTGGCCCTCCGTCCGGCCCTGGGTACGGCCTTCACTTCGGCCTTCGCTTCGGCCTTCGCTTCGGCCTTCCGCTCGGCTCCGCTCCAACTGCGGGGCGAGCTGCTGTTCTGCCCAGCGAGCGACCTGTTCGCGCATGACTTCGTTCGGCATGGTCTTTCCTTCGTTCAAGTCGTCGAGAATCGGCAAGTCCACCTTCGGCAAGTCGTGTCGCTTGCGCGCCTGTTCGTACCACACGAGGAAGGCGCCCAGCAACCCCGTCTGCGAGGGCGCCAGCTCCTTGATCAGCGCCCCCAGCACCGACGCCACCGCCTGCGTATCGCGGCAGTGCGCGAGCCGAATCAGCGCCGCCATCAGGTTGCGCCCTTGGGGCAAGGGGCCGGTATGGTGGCCCACGTCGAGCACGAAGTAGCGCTGCGATGGCTGGTAGGGGGCGAGGCGCTCGCCGCTCGGGGCGCACAGCCCGGCCACGTCCTCCTTGGCCCGCCATCGCTTCCTCCCGTGGTAGAGCACGATGGGGAGCACCGGAGGGAGGGGCTCGGGCTTGACGCGCCGGCGCCGGCCCTTGCGATTCTTGCCGCCGGACTCGACCTGGGCGGCCCGGCGCAGCTCCCGGTTGCGCAGCAGCTCCTGGTACAGCAGCGCCGAGTAATCCAGCACCCGCACCGCCATGGTCCGGTCGACGGTGGACTGGAACTCCAGGCACACCATCAGGTCGAGGCGCTGGTCGTGGCGGCGCACCCGCCACACCCGATCCTCGATACGTTCGCGCAGGGAGTCGCTCACGAAGCTGGCCGACCCGGGCTCCAGGGTGGCGAGCTCGAGCGCCTCGTTCCATTCCAGGAGGACGAACCCCGCGAGCAGGTCGCGCACCATGTCGGGGAAGGAGAAGAGACGCTTCCAGGCGGCGTCGTGCTTGGCCATGGACGGGGGCTCCGGGCGAGGGGTGCCACGACCGGAGCGCCGGCACCGTCCTCCGTGTCCCTGCCGAGGCGGCAGCCGCCCCGACGCCCGGTCGATGGCTCCTGGGAGCATGTCTCGCGCGGCGCCGTACGTCTACGGGCATTGCGCCCGTCGTGCGTAGGATTTCCGCCCGATTGTGCGTACGCCGGAGGCGGACCGGATGCTCGTACCTCCGCTCCGATAGTGGCTGACGACACCCGCTCGGTCAGGATGAACGCCGGTGCCGTCTGCGGCGGGGTTCTCCGGGCCATCGACCGGCTCTTCTTCGCCGGCATCTCCGCCACCCTCGTCCTCTACCAGATTGTCAACTTCCACCACTACGTCGCGGACGCCCTGATCCGGAAGACCCGCCGGCCCGCTACGGCCCGCGTCCCGGTCCATGCGAGCTGACGCGCCGGACACCGCCATGAACCACCATCGCTCCATGGACATCGCGGATCCCCGGTACGGCCGGGGCTCGCCAGATTCGGCTCCGGCGGCTCGTTCCCGCTGTCCCGACTCGCAAGCGGCCGCGGCTGCCTTGCCGGCAAAGTCCGCTTCGGTCCCCGCGCCCGTCTCCATCGTGGTCCCGACGTTCCGGGAGGCGGCAGGTCTTCGTGCGCTCGTCGAGCGGGTGCGGGGCGCACTATCCGGGTACGGATCGGAGTGGGAGCTGCTCCTCGTCGACGACGATTCCGACGACGGCTCCGAGGAGGTGGTCGCGGAGCTCGGGAGGTGCGCGCCGGTCCGCCTGCACGTGCGCCGCGAGCCGCCGCGAGACCTCTCGCTCTCCGTCCTGCTCGGGATCCGTCTCGCCCGCTTCGATCGGGTGGTGGTCATGGACGCCGATCTCTCCCATCCTCCGGAGCGCATCCCGGATCTGCTCGGCGCTCTCGACACCGGTGCGGAGCTCGCCCTCGGCAGCCGCTACGTCCCCGGCGCATCCCTGGACCGCGGCTGGAGCCGGAACCGGCGCTTGAGCTCGCGCCTCGCGACCGCGTTCGCGCAGCCCCTCGTCACTTGCGCCGACCCGCTCTCGGGCTTCTTCGCCGCGGATCGCCGCCTCCTGCCGGTGCCCGAGCGCCTGCGCCCCCTCGGCTACAAGATTGCGCTGGAGCTCATGGTTCGCGGACGGCTGCGGACCACCGAGGTGCCCATCGTCTTCCACGACCGGCACATCGGCTCGAGCAAGATGAGCTGGCGCACGCTGCTCGCCTATCTCCGCCAGCTCGCGCGGCTCTATCGCTTCCACCTCGCCGGCGGTTGGCGCCAGGCGCCGGAGGGGATACGGGGGGTACGAAACGCGACGCATCGAGGGCGCCCGACACCGCCTGGAGAATCCCGGGGAGACGCCGCCGGATCTGGTGGAGGTGCGGACGGGTGACTGCCTCGGCGAGGACGACATCGTCCGGTTCGACGATGACTGCGGACGGGCCGATGCATGGCCTCGGGAGGGTCTCGGCGCCCGCGCTCGCGGCCGGCTCGAATGCCGGAGCTCGCGACGCCGCGTTCCTTCGCGTGGCGCAATGGGCGCAGCACGGCGAAGGGCGCAAGGGCCGGGCGCTCGTCCTGCTGGCCATCGTCGTCTACACCCCTGCGCTGTTGTTCGGCGGCTTCGTCTGGGACGACTGGATCTTCGTCACCGAGCCGCTCGTTCGCCGCCTCGACGGGATCGTCTCCATCTGGCTCTCCCCTTCGGAGATTGCGCGCGAGAACCACTACTGGCCCATCGTCTACACGACCTTCTGGATCGAGCACAAGCTCTGGGGGTTCAACCCCATCGGCTACCACGCCGTCAACGTCGGGCTGCACGCGCTGAATTCGGTGCTGGTGTGGCGCCTGCTGCTTCGCCTCGGGGTCCCCGGCGCATGGCTCGTGGGCGCGGTGTTCGCGGTGCACCCCGTGCACGTGGAGTCGGTGGCATGGATCATCGAGCGCAAGGATCTCCTCTCCGCCCTCTTCTACCTGGGCGCGGTCCATGTCTGGCTTCGCTTCGCGGAGGCGCCCGGTCCGGGACGGTATCTGCTGTGCCTCGCGCTCTTTGCCGCGGCGCTGCTCTCGAAGTCCATCGCGGTCACCCTGCCGGCCGCCCTGCTGCTGCTTCGTTGGTGGCAGGCGGGTCGCGTCACCTGGCGCGATGCCGCATGCGTCGTGCCGTTGTTCGCGCTCGCCCTCGGCGTCACCCTCGCCGACCTCGCCTTCTACCGCGACCGGATCGACTCCGCCCTGGATTACTCACTGGTGGAGCGGGCTCTCATCGCGGCCCGGGCCCTCTGGGTCTATGCCCATCAGCTCGTATGGCCGGCGTCCCTGCCGGTGCTCTATCCGCGCTGGGAAGTGCACCCGGGCGACCTCCTCGGATGGCTTGCCATCGCCGCCCTCGTCGCCCTCGGTGTGGCGCTGTGGCTCGCGCGGGGCCGGATCGGGCGCGGACCCCTTGCCGGTGTGCTCTTCTTCGCGCTGACCCTCTCGCCGGTCCTCGGCTTCGTGGACTTTCGCTTCATGCAGATCGCCTTCGTCGCCGACCGCTTCCAGTACCTGGCGAGCATCGGCCCGCTCGCGGTGGTT
>JAJECB010000008.1 GCA_022822245.1 Gammaproteobacteria bacterium | reverse complement strand
CGCGGACCTCGTCCAAGGCCGCCCCCACGGCCACGACCTCTCCCGGTTCCGCTTCGAGCGCTTCGGCGACGGGAGCCCCGTCGTGCCCGGCCCCTACTGATCCGGTTCGGTAAACACGGTCAGGCGGCGAAGCGGAGCGAGAACCGGCTCCAGACCTCCCGCAGGGACGCCACGAGGTGGGCGAGATCCTCGTCGTCGTGCAGGGGGGTGGGGGTGAGGCGCAGCCGCTCGGTTCCGCGCGGCACCGTCGGGTAGTTGATCGGCTGCACGTAGATCCGGTGCCGCTCCAGCAGGTCGTCCGTCACCTGCTTGCACCGCACCGGATCGCCGACGAGCACGGGGACGATGTGGGACGCGTTGGGCATGACCGGCAGCCCCGCCTCGCCGAGCATCCGCTTGAGGCGGTTCGCGAGGGTCTGCTGGCGGCTCCGCTCGACGTCGCTCGTCTTGAGATGGCGCACGCTCGCAAGGGCCCCCGCGGCGACCGCGGGCGGCATCGCCGACGTGAAGATGAATCCGGTGGCGTGGGAGCGGATGAAGTCGACGAGGGCGGCGGAGCCCGCGATGTAGCCGCCCACCACCCCGAACGCCTTGGCGAGGGTGCCCTGGATCACCGAGACCCGTTCCATCACCCCCTCGCGCGCCGCGACGCCGGCGCCGCGCGGACCGTACATCCCGACCGCGTGGACCTCGTCGACGTAGGTCATCGCGCCGTACCGGTCCGCGAGGTCGCACATGGCCGTGATCGGCGCCACGTCCCCGTCCATCGAGTAGATTGATTCGAAGACGACGACCTTGGGCACGGCCGGGTCGAGGTCCGCGAGCTTGGCCTCGAGGTCGGCGAGGTCGTTGTGGGCGAAGATGCGCTTCTCCGCCCGGGCGTGGCGGATGCCGGCGATCATGGACGCGTGGTTCGTGGCGTCGGAGAGGAGGACGCACCCCGGGAGATGGGTCCCGAGGGTGGAAAGGGCGGCCTCGTTGGCGGTGTAGCCGGAGGTGAAGAGGAGCGCCGCCTCGGTTCCATGGAGGTCCGCGAGCTCCTCCTCGAGCCGCACATGGCAGTGCGATGTGCCGGAGATGTTCCGGGTACCCCCGGCGCTCGCGCCGTACCGGTCGATCGCGTCCTTCATCGCGGTGCGAACGATCTCGTGCTGGCTCATGCCGAGGTAGTCGTTGGAGCACCAGACGGTGACCTCGGCCGCGCCGGAGGGCGAGTGGTGGAGGGCGCGGGGGAAGCCCCCGTGCCAGCGCTCGAGATCCGCGAATATCCGATATCGACCCTCTGCCCTGAGGTCCTCGATCCGGTCGGAGAAGAATCGTTCGTAGTCCAAGGTCTCGGCCCTCGCCCGGTGCGTCGATCGGGCGGCACGACGGGCGGCCTGCGTGTGGGTCGTGCCGGAGTCGGAATGGTAACTGGCGAGGCGTCGTCGCCGCGAGCGTTGAGGGCGCGAGCGCGACGGATGTCGTTGCGCAGGGAGGATGGGGGTGCCGGCGCGGCCGCGGGCGCGAGCCGGGAACCGGCGGCGCCCGGGAGCGGCGCGGGTGGAGAGGCGCCGTCGCTCCCGGGTGCGTGTTCGCCGGAAAGGGTGTCCGGGAAGCTCCTAGAGGCCGAAGCAGGCCCGGAACGCTCGGGCGTTCTCCCGCATGAGGTCGAAGTAGAGGTCGGGGCCGTCCTCGAGCGCGGCCCCGAGCGGGTCCAGGGTCCCCGTCGCCGCGCCGGTGCCCTCCACGAGGGTCCGGATCAGGCGGGGTTCGAACTGGGGCTCGGCGAACACGCAGGTCGCCTCCGCGCCGGTGATCTTCTCCCGGATCTCGGCGAGCCGGGCGGCCCCGGGCGACTGGTCCGGATTGACCGTCACGGAGCCCACCGCGCGGAGGCCGTACCGGAGGTCCAGGTACTGCCACGCGTCGTGGAACACGATGAACCCGCGGTCCCGTACCGGGGCAAAGGCCTCCTCGAGCTCTTCGTCAAGGGCGCGAAGCCGGGCCTTCACCGCGGCCGCGTTCTCCCAGTAGGCACTCGCCCGCTCGGGATCGATCCGTGACAGGGCGTCGGCCATGGAATCGACGATCACCTCCGCGTTCGCCGGGTCCAGCCAGAGGTGCATGTTGTATTCACCGCTGTGGTGCTCGTGCCCGTCTTCGTGGTGAACGTGGGCCTCGCCTTCCTCGTCATCCGCACCGGCGCGACGATCCTCGTCCTCGTCGCCGTGGTGTTCGCCCTCGTCCTTGTCCTCGTCGTCGTGGTGCTCGTCCTCGTCGCCCTCGCCATGATCGTCGTCATGCTCGTCCCACGCTCCGCCCTCGCGGAACTCGTGCAGCATGATGCCCTCGGCCCGCGAGAGCTCAAGGACGTAGGCGTCGGTCGCGAGCGCCTCGAGCGGCTGGACGAGAAACGACTCGAGGTCCTCGCCCACCCATACCACGATGTCCGCGTCCTCGAGTGCCTTGGCGTCGGACGGACGGAGAGAGAAGGTATGCGGCGAGGCGCCTCCCGGCACCAGGAGGACCGGCCGTCCCGTTCCGTCCATGACCCCCGCGAGCAGTGAATGGATCGGCTTGATGCTCGCCACCACGCGCGGTGCCTCCGCCGAGGCTGCGACATTCGGTCCCGTCGCGAGCGCCGCGACCCCGATTCCAAGCAGCAGGTTGCGAAAGCTAGGCATGTCGTGCTTCCTCTCGGTGGTTTCCGGGGCGGCGCCCAGTCGGCCGCGCTCGCGGGATGATACATCATTACGTTTGATACATCATTACGTTTGGGCGATGATGTAACGTCGGTTCGAGCGGAATCAGGAAGCGCCATGGCAGCCGAATCGTCACCATTTCCGGGGCGGCGACACGATCACGACGCGTGCATCTCGGAGGGCCTCGCCCGCGCCGAGGAGATCTGCCGCGTGCGGCGCGAGCGCCTCACCGAGAATCGGCGGGCGGTGCTCGAGCTGGTCCTCGCCGAGCACCAGCCGGTTGGCGCCTACGACATCCTGGAGCGATTCGACTGGAAGGGCCGGAGGCCGGCTCCCGCCCAGATCTACCGCGCCCTCTCGTTCCTCGAGACCCTTGGAATCGTTCACCGCATTGCGAGTCGCAACGCCTATGTGGCGTGCAGCGGGCCGAAAGAGGGGCACGGCACCGTGTTCCTCGTGTGCGCGGAGTGCGGCACGGTCGCCGAGCCGAACGGAGCGGGGGTGGGGCGATCGGTCCGCGAGCTTGCGGACGTCTCCGGCTTCGAGCTCCACACCCACATCCTGGAGGTGACGGGACTCTGTCCGGAATGCAGCCAGGCGAGCGGGGTCTGAAACCGTGGCGAGCCGGAATCCGCTTATCGGGGCCCGCGGGGCCGGGGTGCGCCGGGGCGGGCGATGGATTCTGCACGACGTCGACATCGAGGTCGCGGCCGAGGAGGTGGTGACCCTCATCGGCCCGAACGGGGCGGGCAAGACTACCCTGGTGCGAGTGCTGCTCGGGCTCCTCAAGCCCGACGCGGGGTCCGTGCGACGCGACGAGGCGGCGAGCATCGGCTACGTACCGCAACGGGTCCATTTCGATCCCACCCTTCCGCTCACCGTCGAGCGGTTGATGAGCCTGACGGACCGGCGCCCGGTCGAGGCGATTGCCGGGGCGCTCGAAGAGACCGCGGTCGGGCACCTGATCACCGCGCGGGTCTCCGACCTGTCGGGCGGCGAGTTCCAGCGCGTCCTCCTCGCCCGAGCTCTCATGCGCCTGCCGAACCTGCTCATACTGGACGAGCCCGTGCAGGGAGTGGACTACACGGGGGAGGCGGAGCTGTACGAGCTCATCGGCGGGATCGTCGAGCGGCGGGGCTGCGGAGTGCTCATGGTGAGCCACGACCTGCACATCGTGATGGCGGCCACGGATCGCGTCGTCTGCCTCAACCGCCACGTATGCTGCACCGGAGCACCCGAGGAAGTGGTCGGTCACGACGAGTTTCGTCGCCTGTTCGGTCCGAGTGCAGCGGCCGCCGCCGCGGTGTACCGGCACGCCCACGATCACCTGCACGACCTCGCCGGAGAGGTGGCGCGAGCCGGAGAGCGGGGAGCGGAAGGTGCTGGATGACTTCTTCGTGCGCGCGCTCCTCGCCGCGGCGGGGGTGGCGTGCATCGCGGCTCCGGTCGGCTGCGTCCTGCTGTGGCGCCGGATGGCCTACTTCGGCGACACGATGGCCCACTCGGCTCTGCTCGGGGTAGCGCTCGGGGCAGTTCTGGGTCTCGGGCTCGGGGTCGGCGTGTTCGGGGTCGCCATCGCGGTGGCGCTCCTCCTCATCGTTCTCGAGCGCACCGCCCACCTCGCGACCGATTCCC
>JAJECB010000398.1 GCA_022822245.1 Gammaproteobacteria bacterium | reverse complement strand
GGAGATATCTCAACCATCGGTGATGGTGGGTCGTCAGCAAAGTAGTCATCTACAGCGCTAACGACACTGCTCAGGTCTGCGACGAAGCCAACGAAGGCGGCAATGGCAGTAAGGACAGCGGAGATCCTTACCCATCGATGTTTCCAGAACGGTCGTCCACGGGCCGGTGCTGCTGAGCAACTGGACATCACGCGGGTCTCGCGGAAGGAGCGTACGCTTCCGTGAGTGGAAGCTCATTTTGAAGGAAGTGTGGGGCGCGCGCAAACTCTTTGCGACAGGAACTGCCTGCATCTTCTTGTGGCCCAAACAATCTGCGGCACGGAACGCGGCGACGATGCCTGCCACGCTTTCAACCATGCAGCCCAAATCGCGGTCCCCTTTCACCGTAGGCGCACAACCTCACAGGTGCCGCACGGACGCGAGCAATTCTTCGCCAGGACGGCCCTCGATGGTTGCGGCCCAGCCGACGAGTTCGGGGCGGGGTCCGAACAGCGCGAAAACCTTGCCGTTCCGCCCCGGGGCCGGCCGCAGGCCTCCCTCCACGCGCCAACCGTGGGCACCACCCGGCCGAAGCGCGGCCGAAGGCGCGGTGAGCCCAACCTCGTCCGTCCGATGCCGTCGTGCGAATCGTCGGCACGCGGGCCAGCTTTCGGAGCCACCCGTCAGCGTCTGTTCCGACAGGTCGGGCTGAAGCGATGGCGGCTCTCCGATGTCGACTGCCCAGAGCGCACGGCGAACGGTGAGGAGATCCTGCGGATCGTCAATCTCCTCGTGGCGAAGGAACTCGGCCCAAGCACCGTCCGGGGTATCGCAGAAATAGTGGGTCAGCTCGCCGGCCGCGTTCCACCGGCCCGCGGGCTGCGACGAATCCTCCCGCAGGAAAGGAAAGCGGGGGTCGGTGTGGCGGAATGCGATCACGTGACGGGCGAAGACAGGAGGGCGCGGGCGAGATCGCGCACCCGCCGCGGATCCTCATCGTCGGGCGACCAGCGCTCGCCGAGCGTCTCGGCGGGTGAGCTCCCGTCGAGGCGTCGGCGCGGACGATCGAACCAGCGCCGAACGCCGATGTCGTTGTACGCGCCCGCGAGATCGCCGACGATGAAGGCCAGGAAGTGAAGACGCGCCGCCACCGTGTCGGGGGTGGCGCGGCTGCCCGACAGGTAGCGCCGCGCGCTCGACGGAGAGATGCCGAGGAGCCGGGCGAGCAATTCGAGGCCGAGGACGTGCTGCAAGGCGTGCCATTCGTGCGCGGGGGCGGGCGATTGGTCGAGCGCTTCGTTGATCTTCTCGAGCACGGCGGACAGCCTGGCCGGGTCGGAGCAAGGCAGGTGATGGAGTTCGGAAAGGAGGGCTTGGCCGATGCCGGCCTTCGCCATGCCCGTCTTCAGTCCCAGCATGGCGTCGTCGTCGAGGCACGTGATCTGCCGCGAAAGCAAGCCCATTGCGTCGGCCCGGCTCAACGCAGCGATGGCCACGGATGCGAGCTTGGGCTCGTCGAATGGACTACGAACGGATTGAATATGGAGATTCGCCATGATCCAAATGCTATCCGATCGCTCCAGGTTGAGCAACGGCATCGAACATCGTCAATGGTCGGACGCGTGGGGCGGCGCCCGTCCTGGAAAATGGGGTCAGAGTGGGATTTCGCGAATTTGTTGACGTGCGCAAGAAGCCACTCTGACCCCATTTCCCAAGGCACGACTTCCTGCGCGGGCTTCCAGCCCGCGTGGAGCGGCCCCCCAACGCCTGCGCGGGCAAAATGCCCGCGCTCCCAGGAGGCCGAAGGCTCGTGTGCGGCCGCCGGACGGGGCTACTTCACTTCAGGATCGCGGCGGGGAGGGTCGCGTCGAGCACGGCGAGGCCGTGCCCGCCGTTGATGTTGAGCACCTCGCCGGTGATCTTGCGCGAGTCGTCGCTCGCGAGAAAGACGCAGAGGCGGGCGATCTCGTCCGGCTCGATGAGCTCGTGCATCGGGATGGCGTCGACCATCGCGGCGCGCTGCGCCTCGGCGGTGGTGCCGAGCTGAGCCGCCGCCTGCTCGAACCATCGGTCCCGCCGCTCGCCGGCGACTCCCCCGCCGGGGGCCACCGTGTTGACCCGGATGCGATCCGCGGCGAGCTCGATGGCCATCGTCTTGGTGAGGGCGATGATCCCCCACTTCGAGATCGCGTAGATCCCCCGCTTCGGATGGACGCGCTGCCCGAGGGAGGAGGTGAAGGTGATGATCGAGCCGCCCGCGCCCTGCGCGATCATCGCCGGGATGAACGCCTTGCAGGTGAGGTACATCCCCTTGAGGTTGATGTTCATCACCTCGTCCCAGTCCTCTTCCGGGGTCTCGTGGATGAGCCACCAGCTTCCCGGGATACCGGCGACGGTGGCGAGGATGTCCACCCGGCCGAACTTCTCGAGCACCCCGTCGCGGATCCCCTCGAGCTGATCGAAGGCGTTGAGGTCGAGCGGCCATCCGGCCGCCCGCCGGCCCATCGCCTCGATCTCGTCGCAGACGGTGCGCGTCGCTTCCGCCTCGAGGGCGGCGACCGCGACATCGGCGCCGGCCCGCGCGAAGCCGAGCGACACGTCCCGTCCGATCCCGGCCGCACCGCCCGTCACCACCGCCACCTTCCCGGAGAGATCCATCGATTTCGCGTCCTTGGTATTGTGCCCACGAGACCGTAGCAAACGACCCGGGGTCCTTCAATCGCGTTCCCGCTTCCACTCGCGGTGTCCGGTGACGGCGAAGACTCACTCGGAAAAATGTGCATATAGCTTACATTTTTCCGGTAAAATCGGGATCCATGTACACAAGAATTCTGCCAACACCGACCCGTTCGGTCTTTCTGTTCGGCCCGCGCGGAACCGGCAAGTCCACCTGGATTCGTGATCGCTTTCCCGACACCGTCACCTACGATCTGCTGGACACCGGTGAGGCGCTGCGACTGAGCAAGGACCCGCACGAGCTGCATCGGGAGCTCACGACGCTGCCCTGCGGGAGCTGGGTGGTGATCGACGAGGTACAGAAGGTGCCCGAGTTGCTGGACGAGGTGCACCGTCTCATCGAGTCCCGCCGGCTGCGTTTCGTGCTCTCGGGGTCGAGCGCGCGCAAGTTGCGCCACGGCGGTGTCAACCTGCTGGCTGGTCGGGCCATCACGACGGCCATGTTTCCACTGGTGTCGGCGGAGCTCGCCTTCGAGATCGATCCGCAACGGGCGCTACGCTTCGGCATGCTTCCCATGGCGGTGACCTCCGACGTTCCACAGGACTATCTTCGCAGCTATGCCGAAACCTATCTCGTTCAGGAGATCCAGGCCGAGGCACTGACCCGCAATCTGGGAGCGTTTGCGCGCTTTCTCGAGATCGCCGCGCGTCAGAACGGTCAGGTCACCAATGCCGCGAGCATCGCGCGCGACACCGGAATCAACCGCAGAACGGTGCAGCATCACTTCGAGATCCTGATCGACACCCTGATCGGGTTCTGGCTGCCCCCTTGGAAGCTGAAATCGGCTACCAAGCAGGTACGGCAAAGCAAGTTCTATTTCTTCGATTCCGGCGTCGCTCGGTCGCTGAGCGGTCGACTTCCCTATCCGCCGGTACCCGAAGAGATGGGTCACTTGGCGGAGACCTTCGTGCTCAACGAGCTGCGCGCCTGGCTTGGCTATTCGGGCGTGGACTACCGGCTGTACTTCTGGCGAAGCTACGACGGCGCGGAGGTCGATGTTCTGTGCGAGACCGTGGACGGGTTCGTTGCGATGGAGATCAAGGCGTCACCTCGGTGGGAGAAGCGCTTCAACCGCGGCCTGCACCGGGTAAGGGAGCATCTCGGAAAAGGTCGGACGACGTGTCACGGCGTGTACCTTGGGGAACGCTCGGCGCTTTGGGACGATGTTCACGTGTCGCCTCTGGTCGACTTTCTGAAACGGTTGTGGGCGGGCGAGATCATCCGCGTTCCCTGAGCGCCGACAGGGTGGAGTTGCCCGGGTACGCGGGCTCCGGCGGGTCGGCCGGGCAGGAGGTGGAACCGGGGGGAACGGTGCGTCCTCGGGCTACGCTGCGTGCGCGTCGGTGTCCGGGTCCGACTCGACGTTCGCGCCACCGTCCGCGGCGTGCCTTCAGGAGGTTGAGTTCGAGTTCCGGAGCACGATGTCGCGCGGGAACCGGCAGGCGAAGCGGCTGCCGCGGCCGGGCTCGCTCTCGATCTCGAGCTCCCCGTCGTAGTGAACGAGGGCGTGCTTGACGATGGCGAGCCCGAGGCCGGTCCCGCCCTCCTCGCGCGACCGTCCCTCGTCCACCCGGTAGAAGCGCTCGGTAAGGCGTGAGAGGTGCTCGGACTCGATCCCCTCCCCTTCGTCCGCCACCACGAACCACGCCGCATCCTCGTCCACCCGCCACTCGATGCGGATACGCCCGCCGGCCGGGGTGTACTGGACGGCGTTGCGCACGAGGTTCGAGAAGACGGCCCGGAACTCCGACACGCTTCCCGAGACCCGGGTGCCGGACTGGACCTCGAGCTCGATGCGGTGCTCGCGTTCTCCGCTCAGGGCCACCGCCTCCTCCTGAACCTGCGCGGCGAGGAGGTCGATCTCGATCTCCTCGCGCGAGTCGGGGTGTCCGAGCGATTCCATCCGCGAGAGGAGAAGCAGGTCCTCGACGAGGTGCCGCATGCGGGTCGCCTGGTCGTGCATCGCGTCCACCGGTCTCTTCCACCGGCTCGGCAGCTCGTCCGCCTCCGCCGCGTCCCGCAGCATCTCGAGGTAGCCGCCAAGGACCGTGATGGGGGTCCTGAGCTCGTGCGAGACGTTGCTCAGGAAGTCACGTCGCACCCGGTCGATCCGCACTCTCTCGGTCAC
>JAJECB010000520.1 GCA_022822245.1 Gammaproteobacteria bacterium | reverse complement strand
ATCGACGGCGGCCGCGGCCAGCTCGACCGCGCCGTCGAGGTGCTCGGGGAATTCGCCTTGACCGGCGTCGAGACCGCCGCTATCGCCAAGGGCCCGGGCCGCAAGCCCGATTTCGATTCGGTGCTCCGCCCGGGGCGTGCTTCCGCCCTCCGGCTGCGCCAGGACTCGCCGGCGCTCCACCTCATCCAGCAGATTCGGGACGAGGCGCATCGGTTCGCGATCACCGGCCACCGATCGCAACGCAACAAGCGCCGCCGCACCTCGACCCTCGAATCGCTGCCCGGGATCGGGCCGGTGCTCCGCCAGCGGCTGCTCTCCGAGTTCGGAGGCCTGCCGAGGGTAAAGCGGGCGGGGATCGAGGACCTCGCCCGGGTCCGCGGGATCAGCCGCCGGCTGGCCCGGTCCGTATACGAGCGACTGCGGGAGGACGAATGAACGTTCCCATCGCGTTCACCCTGTTCCGCATCGCCCTCATCCCCGTCTTCGTGGCGGCGTTCTACCTTCCGGTGCCGTGGGCGAACGAGATCTGTGCGATCACGTTCGCGCTTGCCGCCATCACCGACTGGCTGGACGGGTTTCTCGCCCGGCGCCTCAAGCAGACCACGATCTTCGGCGCCTTTCTCGATCCGGTGGCCGACAAGCTGATGGTCGCGGTCGCCCTCGTGCTCCTGGTTCAGGCCAACCCCGAGATCTGGGTCGCCCTTCCCGCCGCGACCATCATCGGGCGCGAGATCGCGATCTCGGCCCTCCGGGAATGGATGGCGCGCATCGGCGAGCACCGGCGCGTCGCCGTCGTCATGCTGGGCAAGTTCAAGACCTTCTGCCAGCTCGCGGCCATCGTCCTCATGCTGTACGGTTCGGGGGACGTCCCCGAGGAGTTCTACCGGGGCGGACTCGGCCTCCTCTACGTGGCCACCGCGCTCACCCTGTGGTCGATGGTGCAGTACCTCGTCGCGGCCCGCATCCTGCTGCGGGCGGAGGCGGGGCAACCAGGTACGGAGCGGGGGAGGGGGCCGAACCACTGACCCGGCTCTCCGAGCGGACCGGCCGGCCGGCGGAGAGGGGCCGCACGGGCAGGGAATCCGCTTGAATGGCGGGCTGCACGGACCTAGAATCTTGCTTCGGCGCGGGAATAGCTCAGTTGGTAGAGCACAACCTTGCCAAGGTTGGGGTCGCGAGTTCGAGTCTCGTTTCCCGCTCCACTCCGTTTCCCCGGGCCGATCCCTTCCGGCCGGGAGACCCGCACCGCGGGCTGAGTGGCAGAGTGGTCATGCAGCGGCCTGCAAAGCCGTGTACGCCGGTTCGATTCCGACCTCAGCCTCCATACGCGCCGGGGCGTCCCCGCCCCGGACCCCCAGCCGCCCGCCCGGATGGCGGAACCAGGTAGACGCAGCGGACTTAAAATCCGCCGGCTTCGGCCGTGCCGGTTCGAATCCGGCTCCGGGCACCATCATTTATATCAATAGATTGCATGACATATCTCGAATTCGCAGAATTGTACTTCCAATTCATGTCACACCTGTGTCACAGGCAGACAGCTTGGATCACCCCGACTCAAGATTCGATGCCTGACCAGGTAGCGACCCGCAGGGGTCCGCATGCCGAATGCGACGCGGTGATCACCGAACGCGTGTAGTCACCCGGGCGGGCGTGGTCGCGGTATTCCGTGGCTGCGGACACCTCATCGTCGATGCCAGGTCCGGTCTTCCACCCGCCCATGGGACCGAGGTGCTTGAGACGTACTCTTCGGTTGAACGAGGCGCAGAACCGCAGGCCTGCCTGACGGTAGGGTAGGGTGATTGCCCTCCTCACCGCCGCCAGACACAATGCACATTCCGTCTCGCGTTGATCCCGCCACGTCAGCGATATCCGCCTTGGGACAGCCCAAGAGACGGGATCCGCCACGGCGGAGCGGACAGTTTCCAGAGCCGCACGTCTCGATCCCACCCTGAAACGGGGATCCCGTCCAGGAAGCAAAATTCAGCCTTGGCGACCGACTTCGCGGCCGGCGTTCTACTGTCGCTCCGCCCCGTAGGTTTCCACCACGTCCGGATACCGTGCCACGAATCCAGCGCCAGCGTCCGAGAGCGGCTGGACAGCCCTGCATCTGGCCGTGGCAAGAGCCCCCCTCCGCCGTCGAAGCACTTTCGGACGCCGGAGCGAATGCAGCGGCACGGAACGAAGACGGCGAGACGCCATGGGATACCGCGCAATCCAACAAAGCGCCGCGCGGGACCGATGCCTGGCGACGGCTCAAGGACGAGCGTTCCCGTTAACGCGCGAAGGAAATGGTCGATCAGCAAGAGACGCCTCCCGCGCCAGTGCTTATCCGGCCGGCTTGGCGACCAGCGGAAAGCCAATCTGCATCCTGAGCGTCTCGCCGGCGAGAAAGTGCTCCAGATCGGCGAGGAAGAGCGTCGTTCTGCCTGGCGGTACCCTGCCAAACGACGGCGCGATGCGCGATCATCAGGACGCACGGATGCGCCCGGTAGCGGCTCCACGGAAGAAACGACGCGGCGGTTCTTGCTCCACCGCCCGCCAAAGGCACGGATCACGACGCCACGTGAACACCTGGTTCGTGTTGCCGTCGTAGCGACGCGCAACCTGCTGGACCAACCTCCTTGCTTCGTACAAGCGCTCAATTTGGCGTGCGTTCCAGAAGGAGCTGCAACACCTGTGGGCCACCGAGCGGTTCCCGGGTCGGTACCGGATCCATCCCGAAAATCGGAACCTTGGGGAAAATCCGTGAGCCTCTGCCGACCGCTCGTTCGTCCATTCGGCTCGCATCGCGCCATCCGGGAGACGCCGAGTTTGCTATCGTGGTCGTCGGGTTCCAGGAGCCACCCCGGTGCACGACAAGTTCCTTGAAGTCAGGCTTTACGGCCGACGGGCCGGGTTCCTTCAACGCGACGACAGGAATGGCTTCTCCTTCCAGTACGACCGCGACTACGCGAGCGATCCGGGGATGCCGCCCCTCGGGGTCCGTTTCCCGCTCCGCGAAAAAGCGTTCTCGCCCCGGCTGACACAACGGTGGTTCGAGGGACTGCTGCCCGAAGGCGACCGACGAACCGAGTTTGCGAACGCCCTCGGCGTATCGAGAGTCGATGTATGGTCTCTGCTTCACGCGGCAGGCGCGGAGTGCGCGGGCGCGGTGCAGGTGGTTCCACCGGACCATCGCGACGACCCTCGACTCTTCGAGCTCGACGACGAGGCGTTGAGCGCACTCCTCGAACCGGCCACCTCACCACTGCGTCCCGCGACCAGAGCGGCGCGGCTGTCGCTCGCCGGCGCGCAGGACAAGCTGACCTTGCATCGCAAAGCGGACGGAACGTGGTGGATTCCAATGGACGGACACGTCAGCACGCATATCCTCAAGCCCTCCCACCCCGAGTTCCCGGGCCTGGTCGAAAACGAACACTGGTGCATGGAAATCACCCGGCGAAGCGGGATCGAAGCCGCGTCGACCACCATCGAGAACATCGACGGACTACCAGTGCTCATCGTGGAGCGCTACGACCGCAAACACCAACCGGAGGGCACGCTCGAACGCGTCCACCAGGAGGATCTCGCGCAAGCACTCGGGAGCCGGACCAAGTACCAGGAAGACGGCTACCCGAGCACGCCGGATCTCTTCCGGGTGCCGGGAGTCGACCGCGACGCGATGCTGGACCGAATCTTCGCAAACTGGCTGTTCGGCAACTGCGACGCACACGCGAAGAACTTCTCGGTTCTCGAACCGGGAACCACCCGGGCGCGCCTCGCGCCCGCGTACGACGTCGTCGCCACGGAGGCCTACCCACACCTCAGCCGGAGGATGGCAACCTCGATCGGGAGAGCAACGACGCTCGACACGGTTGACGCGTCAGCCGTCGAGGCCCTCGGGCATCGTCTCGGCTTCGAACGCGGAGAGCCTCTCCGGCGACTCGGCGCGCTCGCCGACCGATTGGACCAGGCGATTGGCGAGGTGGGGGGGCCACCAATCGGCTCCGACTCCCTGCCGCGAGGAACGGCACGACGGATCGCCCTCAGTCGGACATGGCGGAACGCACGCCGCAGGGTACAAGGAGAGCCGGCACTGACGACCCGACAACCCCGGCTCGCGAGCACAGTGAAGAAACTCGGCGCCGGACCCGTCGAGGGCGACGTCCGCCAGATATTCCGCGAACACGACACCAAGATCCCGTCGGTAATGTTGGCATCGGAGAAACGGGTGGTGTTCGGACTCGCAACCGAAGACGGCGAAGTGACGCCGTTATTCGTGGTGACGCCAGGGGCGGAAGACACATTCGCGGACTGGATGCAACAACACGAAGACCTCTGGGGCCAGCCTCTCGGCCACGGAGGCGACGGACCCGGCGGCATCGCGGCAACCGTCGCAAGCTATCGCGAAGAATGCTTGGAGAAGACACAAGAGCGGCATGGATGACCTTCGGCGGGAGATGCAGCGTCAATCGAACGTGGAAGGTCGAATGAGCGCCGGCGACTGAATCCCGGGACACAGCCGCGCGCTCGCCGATGAACGCGGAGGAGGACGCCTCCGCCACCTCGCGGTGCGCTTGAGGGAGAGACTCGCCGGACGCGGGAGAGCGGGGCGGGTCAGGTTCGCATCCAGGCGGTTCCCCAGAGGTTGAGGGTCCGTTCCTCCAGGGGCCACACCCGGTGCGGGGCATCGCGGTCCATGTGCTCCATCTCCGCCGAGATCTCGATCCGGTTGCCGTCCGGGTCCCGGATCATGAGGAAGAGGTTGTTGCCGGGGCCGTGCCGCCCCGGACCCCACCAGATGGGAACCCGGAGCGCGGCGAAGTGGTCCGCCCAGTCGCGGAGATCGTTCCAGCCTTGCGCTTCGAGCGCGAAGTGATCGAAGGCCGGCCGTGAGGCATGGAAGGCCGCGAAGGAGTGATGCTCCGGGTCGGAGCGGACGAAGCCGGCGGTGAGCGCGCGATCGTCGTTCTCCACCCGATCGGAGAGCACGAATCCCGCTTCGTCGACCAGGAAGGAAAGTAGCGGCTCGGGCGCGGGGGTGCGAAACACCACGTGCTGGAGGCGCCCGGACAGCCCGCCCCCGTTCGCCGCGGGGGGCGGTTCCGCCGGAACGCCGAAGAGAAGCGCGATCCCGTCGGGAGCCAGGACCCGGAATGCTCCCGCCTCGAGGAACGGGGATCCGGCCGGCTCCGTCGGGACCCCGCGGCCCGCGAACCGCGCCTCGAGCTCCGCGACCCGCCCGGAGCTGTCCAGCCCGTATGCGACGTGGCGGGCGCCCGCCCCGGAGCCGGGCTCGACGACGATGATCCGGCCGGGTCCGGCAAGGACCGCGCCGCCGCCCGGGGTGCGCTCGCATCGCATCTGGAGGGTCGCGGCGAGGAAGTCGGAGACCCGCTCCGGATCGGCACTCTCGAGCGCGAGGTGATGCAGCGGGGCGGGCCAGAGCGGGGAGGGGAGTGGGGCGGGGGAAGAGGGCATCGGCGGGCGCCTCCGGCTTGGCAAACGGGCCGGGCCGCCGTTCCATCCCTCGCGGTCACCGCGTGGGCTCGCGTGGACCGTCGTGAATGGAGCTCCGCGCACCGGCACGTCACCGTACCACGATCCCGCGATGGTCCGCCGCGGAGGGACTGCGTTGCGCCGGCATCCCACTGCCGCCCGATCTCGCTATAGACTGGCGTGAATGGAGTTCCCCGCACCGTCTCGTCGCCGCGGCACCCTCGCGCTCTTCTCGGTGATCTGCCTTCCCTTCGGGGCCGGCTACTTCCTCTCCTATCTCTATCGCTCCATCAACGCCGTCATCGGCCCTCCGATTGCACGGGAATTCGGGCTTGGGGCCGGAGACCTCGGGCTCCTGACCTCCGCCTACTTCCTCGGCTTCGGGCTCTTCCAGCTCCCGCTCGGGGTCCTGCTCGATCGCTACGGGCCTCGCCGGGTGCAGTGCGCACTTCTGCTCGTCGCCACCGGCGGGGCGCTCATCTTCGCCACCGCGCAGTCGTTCGCGCTGCTCACCCTCGGGCGGGCCCTCATCGGGGTCGGCTTCGCGGGCGGGCTCATGGCCTCGTTCAAGGCGATCACGGTCTGGTTCCCGCGCCGCCGGTGGCCGCTCGTCAACGGCCTCCTCATGGGCTTCGGGGGTCTCGGCACGATGGCCGCGACCGCGCCCGTCGAGATGGTGCTCGCATGGGGGGCGAGCTGGCGCGACGTCTTCCACGCCCTCGCGGCGATGACCGCGGCGGTCTCCTTCCTCATCCTCTTCGCCGTTCCCGCCCATGCCTCGGAGCGGGAAGCGCGCGCGGACTCGGTGGGGGAGGCCCTCGCGGGTCTCGCCCTCATCTTCCGCGACCGGCTCTTCTGGCGGGTCGCCCCCGTGTGCATCGCGGCCATGGGCGCCGGGCTCTCGATACAGGGCCTGTGGGCCGGACCCTGGCTGCACGACGTGGCCGGGCTCCCCTCGAGCGAGGTCGCCCGTCACCTCCTCGTGCTGACCGTCGCCCTCACCCTCGGAATGCTCGCGACCGGCCCCGTCGCCGACGGATTCGCCCGGGTCGGGGTGGGGCCGCTCGGGGTGGTGGGCATCACCGCATCCATCCTCGTCCTTCCCATCGCCCTGCTGATCATGGAGGTGCATCCCCGCGGGTACTGGGTATGGGCCCTGTTCGGCCTTCTCAGCAACCTCACCATCGTGGTCTATCCCGCGATCTCCGCCCACTTCACGGTGCGTTACGCGGGCCGGGCGATGACTGCACTCAACCTGCTGCTCTTCCTCGGAGCGTTCCTGATGCAGTACCTGATCGGCGCCATCATCGACCTCTGGCCGCCGGGTCCGGAGGGGGGCTATCACCCGGAGGGTTATCGCGCCGCCTTCTGGCTCGTCGGGCTCATCCTCGTGCTCGGAGTGGGGTGGCTGACGGTGCCGGGAGGCAGACTCAGGAACGTCTCGTTACGGGGTCCGGCGCCGTAGTCGAGGTCGTGCGTTCACAGCAAGTTACGCCCGAAGTTAGAGAAAGAACG
>JAJECB010000388.1 GCA_022822245.1 Gammaproteobacteria bacterium | reverse complement strand
CGTCCAAGGCGAAGCGCCAACGACAGCGCGACAATGGCCAAATGCCGCGACAAACGGCCGCGGCGGCGCCTGCGAAAGCCGGTGGCACTTGACCGTGGGCCGTGATCCGTCGACGAAAATCAGAACGAATTTACCGTGCCGGGCCGCCCCGGGGCCATCTCACGCCGGCCGGACCGCGGGTCCGACCGGCGGACCGTTCCGGCCTACGGACCGAGAAGGCGGTCCAGGAATTCGGAAAGCCGCTGCGCCCGCCCCTCCGTTCGGGCGCGCTCGGCGCGGATGATCGCCTCCAGGTCGGAGCGCGCCTCCTCGAACCGTTCGTTGACGACGAGGTAGTCGAAGTCCCGGTAGTGGGAGAGCTCGCGCCTCGCGCCACCCATCCTCCCCGCGATGCTCGCCTCGTCGTCCTGGCCGCGGCCCCGCAGCCGGTGCTCGAGCGCGTCGAGCGACGGCGGCAGGATCTGGACCGTGATCGCCCCGACATCCTTGTCGCGCACCTGGGCGGCGCCCTGCCAGTCGATCTCGAGCAGCACGTCGGCTCCGTCCCGCCGCCGCTCCTCGACCCAGTCGCGGGAGGTCCCGTACCAGTTGCCGAAGACCAGCGCGGTCTCGAGCATCCGGCCTTCCTCCGCAAGTCGGCGGAACTCCGCTTCCGCGACGAAGTGGTACTCGCGCCCGTCCCGCTCCCCGTCGCGGGCGGGGCGGGTGGTGTGGGAGACGGAGACCTCTACCCCCGGAACCCGCCTCACGAGGTCGCGGACGAGGGAGCTCTTGCCGGCCCCCGAGGGTCCGGCGATCACGATGAGGAGACCGGCGCTTCGAGCCGCGTTCACTTCGCCGCCACGTCACTCGATGTTCTGGACCTGCTCGCGCATCTGCTCGATGAGCACCTTGAGGTCGACCGAGGCCCGGCTGGTGTCCGGATCGGCGGACTTCGACCCGAGGGTGTTGGCCTCGCGCTGGAGCTCCTGCATCAAGAAGTCGAGGCGCCGGCCGACCGGGGACCCGCCCGCGAGCGCCTCGCGCACCTCCGTCACATGGGTGTCCAGGCGGTCCAACTCCTCGGCGACGTCGGAGCGGCTCGCGAACATCACCATCTCGTGCGCGAGGCGCGCCGGATCGGCCTCGACCTTCGCTTCATCCAGCCGGGCGACGAGCCGGGCGTGGTAGCGCTCCTGGATCGCGGGGAGCGCGGCCCGCACCTGTCCCGCGATGCTCGCGACCTCTTCGCAACGTCGCCCCACCATCACGCCGAGCCTGGCTCCCTCCCGCGCCCGAGCCTCAACGAGGCTGGCGAGCGTCCGGTCGAGGAGCTCGATGACCGCTTCCTCGATCGACTCCCGGTCGATGCCGGGAGGCTCCACGACCCCGGGCCAGCGCAGGATCTCGACGGCCGTGGGGGGACGGAGGGTGATCCCGCCCGGCGTTCGCCCTGCCGCCGCCTCCACCCTCCGCGCCGCGACGAGCAACCGCTCGACGAGCCCGATGTCGAGCGAGAGTCCCCGCCGTCCCGCCGCGGAGGGTTGGACCCGGAGGTTGCACTCGACCTTTCCCCGCCGCACCCGTGCGGCCACCCGCTCGCGCACCCTCGCGTCGAGCGAGCGAAGCTCCTCGGGAAGGCGGAGCGATACGTCGAGATAGCGGTGATTGACCGAGCGCAGCTCCCAGACCGCGGCGCCCCACTCGGCATCGGACTCTTCGCGCGCGAATGCGGTCATGCTGTGGACCATGGCGGGGCGGATCCTAACAGTAGACCGGCGTGGCGGGTCGGACTCGTGCCGGATCGGGGCCCGGTTCCGCCTCGCGGCCGGGAGCCCGCGGGAGGCGCCTCTCATGTCCGGTCCACCCGTCACCGCCTTCGGCATCCGGACCCGACCCTCCTCGGGCGATCGGCCGCGATGTATGATCGGATCCGGCGCCGGTGCCGAACCGCCCGGGTCCCTCCGGCGCCGGATCCCCGCCGGTATCGAATCGCTCCATCGCGAGCACGGAGACGCGGATGCACGAACGCCCGAGTGGCCGCCGCCCCGACGAGTTGCGGGCGGTGCGGATGACCCGCCACTACACCCGCCACGCGGAGGGCTCGGTCCTCGTCGAGTTCGGCGATACCCGGGTCATCTGCACCGCGAGCGTCGAGAAGCGCGTGCCCCGGTTCCTCCTCGGGAGCGGCTCGGGGTGGGTCACCGCGGAATACGGAATGCTCCCCCGGGCGACGAGCGAGCGCACCGCGCGCGAGGCGGCCCGGGGGCGCCAGGGCGGCCGGACCCTCGAGATCCAGCGGCTCATCGGGCGGAGCCTGCGGGCCGTCGTCGACCTCGAGGCTCTCGGGGAACGCACCGTCCACGTCGACTGCGATGTCATCCAGGCGGATGGCGGCACCCGCACCGCCGCCATCTCCGGCGGCTACGTCGCGCTCGCTGACGCGGTCGCGACCCTGCGCAAGCCGGCGCGGCGGGGGGCCCTGCACGGCCAGGTGGCGGCGGTGTCGGTCGGGATCTGGAACGGGCAACCCGTCCTCGACCTCGACTATGCCGAGGACCGGGAGGCGGAGACCGACATGAATATCGTCATGAATGACAACGAAGGGTTCATCGAGATCCAGGGGACGGCGGAGGGGCACGCGTTCCGGGCCGAGGAGCTGGACGCAATGCTGTCCCTCGCCCGCGCCGGAATCGGCGAGATCCTCGAGGCCCAGCGCCAGGTTCTCGGGGAGTGAGCCGGACCCTCGTCGCCGCGACCGGCAACCGGGGCAAGCTCGCCGAGCTCGAGCGCCTGCTCGACGGGCTCGGGTGGGAGGTCGTCGCCCAGTCCGCCCTCGGGGTGGAGCCGCCCCCCGAGGACGGGCTCACCTTCGTCGAGAACGCGATCCTCAAGGCCCGCCACGCGGCGGAGCGGACCGGCCGGCCCGCCCTTGCGGACGACTCGGGACTCGTCGTCGAGGTCCTGGGCGGCGCTCCCGGCGTGCATTCCGCCCGATACGCGGGGGAAGTGGCCGACGACGCGGCCAACAACGAGAAGCTCGTCCGCGCGCTCGCGGGGGTGCCGGAGGAGGAGCGGACCGCGCGCTTCGAGTGCGCTGTCGTCTGGCTCCGTGACCCGCGCGATCCCGTGCCCCTCATCGCCCGGGGCACCTGGATGGGGCGGGTGCTGGAGGCTCCCCGCGGGACCAACGGTTTCGGCTACGACCCGCTCTTTCTCGACCCGGCCGCGGGGCTCACCGCGGCGGAGCTCCCCCCCGAGCGCAAGGACGCGCTCAGCCATCGCGGGCAGGCCCTCCGGGTGCTCCGGTCGATGCTCGCGTTGCCCGCGGTCTGACTGTTTCCCGTTCTCGGTCCGGGGCAGATTCGCCTCGGGTTCGGCCATTCACCGGGTCGGAGCGGCTTCGAATCAAGTCGCCGGCGACAGCCAGCGCTCAGCCATTCGCCAGGTCGGAACCGCTTCGATTCCCGTGGCAGGTGCCTTGTGGCGTTCAGCTATTCACGAGGTTGGGCAGCCAGAGCACGATCTCGGGGAAGGCGAGGAAGAGGCCCACCGTCGCCGCGTCGGCGAGGAAGAAGGGAAGGATCCCCCGGAACACCTCGCCGAGCGGGATGTCCGGGCGTACCGCCGCCACCACGTAGCAGTTGAGGCCGACCGGCGGGGTGATGAGGCACACCTCGCACATCTTGACCACGATGATCCCGAACCAGATGGGGTCGTAGCCGAGCGCGATGACCGCGGGATACACCACCGGCAGGGTGAGGAGCAGCATCCCGATCGCGTCCATGAACATCCCGAGCACGGCGTAGCCGAGGAGGATGAAGATCATGGTCACCACGGCGGGAAGCGGGAGGTTGACGAGCCACGTCGCGAACGCCTCCGGAAGGCCCGCGAAACCGAGGAAGCGGACGAAGATCAGCACCCCCCAGATAAGGGCGAAGATCATGACGGTGAGCTTTGCGGTCTCGAGGAGCGCGCTCTTGAGGGCCGGCCACCGCATCCCCCGGTAGATTGCGATGCACATCACGACGAACGCCCCGAGCGCGCCCGCCTCGGTCGGTGTCGCCCACCCCGCGTACATCGCGCTGAAGATGATTGCGACGACCGCGAAGATGGGGATGGTGGGGGGAAGCGTCCTCAGCCGCTCGCCGAGCGGGGGCGATCCGATGGGGCGTCCCATCTCCGGTCGCGCGGTGCACTGCCCGATGATGAGAGCGGCGTAGATGAGGGCGGACACGATTCCGGGCAGGAAACCGGCGAGGATCAGGGTGCCGACCGATTCCTCGACGATGATCGCGTAGATGACGAGGATCGCGCTCGGTGGGATGAGGGAGGCGAGGGTTCCCCCCGCCGCGACCACCCCGGCCGCGAGCCGCGGGCTGTACCCGTTCTCGAGCATGTGCGGGATCGCGACCCGGCTGAATACCGCTGCGGTCGCGGTGCTCGCCCCCGAAACCGCCGCGAAGCCGGCGGTCGCGAACACGCTTGCGACCGCGAGCCCGCCCGGCACCCACCCCACCCAGGCCCGCGCCGCGTTGAACAGCGCATGGGTGAGCCCCGCGTGGTAGGCGACGAACCCGATGAGGATGAACATCGGGAGGACGCTCAGCACGTAGTTGATCGACTTCGAGTGCGGGACCGTGCCGACGATCCCGGCCCCCGCCTTCCAGCCGATGAGCCACACCATCCCGACAAGGCCGGCAAGGGCCGCCGCCGCGAACACCCGTACCCCGAGGAACACCGCGACCAGCAGCCCGCCGGTCACGATGAGGCCGATGGTGAGTTCGTCCATCAGTCGTTCTTTCCGCCGCTCGCTTCACGGTGACCGGTCAGGTCCGGCACGTCCGCTTCACCGGCCAATCCGGTCTCGATCTCGTGCTGGGCCTGTTCGTCCACCGTCTCGATGAGGGGGATCCCCACCGGCTCCGCATCCGGGTCGGCCGAGAGCCGCAGGAAGCCGAGGAGCTGGATGAACAGGCGCACCAGGAGAATTGCGAACGCGACGGGAACCAGCAGCTTGGACGGCCAGAGGGGGATCTCGATGTCGATCGTGCTGTCGCCGATGTTCCAGGCGCGGAGGAAGTGCTCGTATCCGAACCACGCGAGGATCGCGACGATCCCGATGACGGTGAGGGTTCCGAGGAACTCCACGATCCAGAGGGCGCGGCCCCGGAACCGCTTGATGATGATCTCCATCCGTACGTGGCCCCCGAGCCGCTGGGTGTACGCGATGGAGAGGAACGCGAACACCGTCATCACGAACTCGATGACGTCGACGTACCCGGGGACCGGCAGGTTGATGAGCTTGCGCCCGAATACCTGAAACACCCCGATGAACATCACCGCGAGGATGACGAGGGCGGCGATCAGGTTGAGCACGCTCTCGAACTTGAAGAATCCCTCGTCGGCGGCGCCGAGGAGGCGGGCGAACGGCGACCGGCCCTTACCCGGCGGGGGGTTGGACGACATGAACGGGCTCCGTCTTCAATACTTGCCCCGCTCCCGTGGCTGGGAGCGGGGCAAGTCGTTGACGAATAAGCTACATCGCCGCCTTGGCGGTGGAGAGAACGAGGTCAAGGAGCTCCTGCGCGGGCAGGTCGTCCTTGTTCTCCTCGACCCAGGCGTTCCAGGCCGGCTCGCCCGCGATGCGGCGGAACTCGGCCATCTCCTCCTCGGGGATCTGGACCATCTGGATCTTCCCGCCTTCGCTCCACTTTTTCTCGTTCGCGACGTCCTTCTCCTTGTACGCGGCTTCCATGGCGGCGTACGCGCCGTCCTTGAGGCTCAAGAGAAGCTCCTGGTACTGATCGGGGAGGGCGTTCCAGGCTTCTGCGTTGAACACGCTGGGGCAGTTCACCGTGCCGAGGCTCATGTTGGTGGTCACCCAATCCGCGATCTCGTCGAGCTTGTAGGCGGCGAAGGTGTACGAGTAGGGGAAGCCGATCGCGTCGACCGTGCCGCGCTGGAGGGCGGTGTAGGTCTCGGACGCGGGCATCGTGGACGGAGTGGCTCCGATCATCTTCGCGGCCCGGCCCATTCCGCCCAGCGCGCGCAGGCGCTTGCCCTCGAAGTCGGCCACGGACTGCGGCGGCTCGCCCCGGCCCATGTACTCGTACTGGGGCAGGATGTTGGACATGTAGATGACCGCGTTCCACTTCCCGAGCGCTTCCTGCGCCGAGGGATGGCCGTACACCGCGTCGTGCACCTTGCGCATGACCCCGAAGTTCGCGAGAGGCAGGAACGGCAGATCGAGCACGTTGAGCGGCGCGTTCTTGCCCGGATGGTAGGAGGCGCAGAAAATCGCCGCCTCGAACGCTCCGAGGGAGATCCCGTCCAGGTTCTCTTTGCTCTTCGAGAGCTGCTGGCCGTAGAAGAGCTTGATGGTGAACTTGCCGCCGGTGCGTTCGGCGACCTGGGCGGAGACGTACTCCGCGCCTTCGGTGAAGGCCCGGCGCTTGCCCCAAAGCGACATCTTCCAGCTCACCTCCGGGCCG
>JAJECB010000447.1 GCA_022822245.1 Gammaproteobacteria bacterium | reverse complement strand
GGAGATCGACTGGCTGAACGGCTTCGTGGTACGGCGCGGGGCCGGGATCGGGATGGACGCCCCCGCGAACGCGGCGATCACCGAGGTCGTGAAGCGGGTGGAGCGGCGCGAGGTCGAGCCCCACCCGGACCTCGTGAGCGGCATCTAGCGCGACGAGAAGAGGACGAGCATGGCGATCGAAGAAGGCAAGGCGGCTCCGGAGTTCACGCTGGAGGACGCGGAAGGGAAGGAAGTGTCGCTCGGCGACTTCCGGGGGCGGTACGTCGTCGTGTACTTCTACCCGCGCGACGACACCCCGGGCTGCACCAAGGAGGCGTGCGGCTTCCGGGACCTGCACGGCGAGATCCGCGCTCGCGGCGCGGAGGTGCTCGGGGTCTCGCCGGACGGCGGAGCGGCCCACCGCAAGTTCGCCGACAAGTACTCGCTGCCCTTCACCCTGCTCTGCGACCCCAGGAAGGAGGTCATGGAGCCCTATGGCGCCTGGGGGGAGAAGATGATGTACGGCAAGAAGACGGTGGGGGTGATCCGCTCGACGGTCATCGTCGGGCCGGACGGGACGGTCGCGAAGCGCTGGCGGCGGGTCGCGAAGGCGGCGGACCATCCCCGGAAGGTGCTCGAAGCGCTCGACGCCCTCGCCGCCGGCTGAGTCGGCGCGGCGATGACGGCTCCTGCCGGGGGGGCCTGGGACCCCGGCCAGTACCACAAGTTCTCCGACCACCGGCGCCGGCCGGCCGTCGAGCTGCTCGCGCGGGTGCCTCCGGCCGACGACCCCGGGCTCGTCGTCGACCTCGGGTGCGGATCGGGCGAGATCACCCGCCTCCTCGCGGCGCGCTGGCCGGGCGCGGCGGTGCAGGGCGTCGACAATTCTCCCGACATGCTCGACCGCGCCCGCGCCGGCGCCGGAGCCACGGCGGGCGGAGGCGGAGCGGGGATCGAATGGATCGAGGACGATATCGCGACGTGGACCCCGCCTCGCCCGCCCGGACTCGTCTACGCGAACGCGTCGCTCCAGTGGGTGGACGGCCACGAGACGCTCTTCCCCCGCCTCTTCCGCTCCCTCGCCCCGGGCGGCGTGCTCGCGGTCCAGGTGCCGCGGAGCCGCGAGGCGCGCTCCCATCGCCTGATGGGCGAGGTCCTCGCCGCGGGAGGCCCAGGGAGCGCCCCCATCGGGCCGGCGGCGCTTCGCCGGGAGGTCTCCCGGCGGTGGGTGCTCGACCCCGCGGAGTACTTCGATCTCCTTGGCTCCGAGGCGGCCCGGATCGACGTCTGGACCACCGAGTACCTCCAGGTGCTGGCGGGCGAGGACCCGGTGCTCGAGTGGGTGCGGGGGACGGGGCTTCGCCCGATCCTGAACGGGCTCGCGGAGCCGGACCTCGCCCGCTTCCTCGACGCCTACCGGCCGGCCCTCCGCGACGCCTACCCGCGGCGCGCGGACGGCACCACCCTCTACCCCTTCCCCCGCCTCTTCCTCGTCGCGGTCCGCAGGACGTAGCGCATGCTTCTCGCGATTGACGCCGGCAACTCGAACATCGTGTTCGCGGTCCACGACGGGGAGCGCATCCGGGGGCAGTGGCGGGCCTCGACGGACGACGCCCGGACGGCGGAAGAGCACCTCGTCTGGCTCTCGAACCTGATGGCATTCGACGGGCTCGATCCCGCCGCCATCGACCGGGCGATCCTCTCGACGGTGGTGCCTCAGGCGCGGATGGGGCTCGAGACCCTGTGCCGGCGCTTCTTCGGGTGCGAGGCGATGGTGATCGGCGACGCCGGAGTCCGGCTCCCGCTCGAGGTGCTCCTCGAGCGGCCGTCGGAGGTCGGGTCGGACCGGCTCGTCAACGCGGTGGCCGCCCACACGACCTACGGGGGGCCGCTCGTCGTGGTCGACTTCGGCACCGCCACCACCCTCGACATCGTGGACGGCGACGGAAACTACGCGGGCGGGGTCATCGCTCCCGGCATCAACCTCTCGATGCGCGCCCTGCACATGGCGGCCGCCCAGCTCCCGAACGTCGCGGTCGAGCGCCCGGCGCGGGTCATCGGCAAGAGCACCGTCGGGGCGATGCAGTCGGGGGTGTTCTGGGGCTACGTCGCCCTCGTCGAGGGGCTCGTGGCCCGGGTGCGCGAGGAGTTCGGGGCGCCGATGAAGACGATCGCGACGGGCGGGCTCGCCCCGGTGTTCCAGGCCGGCACCGACCTCATCGAGCACGAGGACCCGGATCTCACGATCCGGGGGCTCGTGGAGATCTACCGGTACAATCGGCCGTAGCTGGCCGCGGACGCGGGTCCGCCGACGGGGACGCCCGGCATGGGATCGAGATCGATTCGACGCGCCGGCGCCGGCAACGGCACCACCCTTCTCGGGGTGCTGGCGGCGCTCCCGGGAGCGGCGTTGCGCGCTCTCGTGGCCCGCATGCCCGTCGGGTTGTGGCGGTTCCTGATCGGGTTCTGCGCCGTCGTCCTCCTCCTCGCCCCGTTGCTCCTGTGGGTGTCGTGGACCCGGTCGGGCTTCATCGCGGTCTTCGTGAGCGCCGCGGTGGCGCTCGTCATCGCGTACCTCCTCGTGCGCCACGCCCCCGAGCACCGCAAGCTCTGATCCCGCCCGTGTCGGAGCGTCCCCCGTCTCCGGAACCTCCCGAGCCGGCCGGCCCACCGGCGGCCGAGGGCGGCAACCCGGCCGCGCCCGAGGGAGAACGGGGCGTTCTCCGGCCCGACGTCTCCGGGGTGAGC
>JAJECB010000005.1 GCA_022822245.1 Gammaproteobacteria bacterium | reverse complement strand
AGGTCGAGCCCTTTCAGGAATACTGGCGAACCCGACACGCGGAGGTGGCCCGCGGACTTCCGGGGATACGGCGCTACGTGCAGTCCCACACCCTTCTCGCGGGCTATCGCAAGGGCGAGCCGGTCTACGACGGGATCGCGGAGCTCTGGTTCGACGACACGGAGGCGATCCGGGCCCTCGACGGCACCGCCGCGTTTCGGGCGGCGCGCGAGGACGCGGCGCGGTTCGTCGACCGTTCCTCGATGCGGACCCTGGTGACGGACGAGCACCTCGTCAAGGACGGCGCGCTGCCGGACGGGTGCGTCAAGCTCGTCGAGTTCGTGCACCGTCGTCAGGACCTCGGGGTCGAGGCGTTCCAGCGTTACTGGCGTGAGGTGCATGGCCCCCTCGCGCGCGAGATCCCGGTCGTCCTTCGCTACGTCCAGAGCCACTGCCGCCGGGGCGGCTACGCGAACGGGCGCGAGCCCCCCTGCGACGGGATCGCGAGCATGTGGTTCGCGAGCACCGCCGCGATGCGCGAGTCGGTCCGGACGGACGCCTATGCCCGCACGTGCGCCGTATCGCCCGACTTCGTCGCCCCCGGAGAAATCCCCTTCATCATTACCCGGGAGCACGTCGTCATCGCCTGACCGGATCGAACCCGGAGCCGCCGGCAACATCCCGCCGGCCTTCCTCCGGTAGCCGGTTCGCATGGCCTGCCGTCCGTTCCGGCCGGCTCGATGCGGGTCACTCGCCGCCATCGCACGGCGGCGGGGCGCGCCGGGCGGGGAGGGGCATCGCCCGGTTCGCCGGGTGCCCTATCATGCGGGATTCCGCGGGCGGTCGCTCTGCCGGTCGTCACGCGGCGGAGAGGAACCGGGAGAGGAGCGCGATGGTCAAGCTGGTCGTCTACTTCAAGCGGCGGGCGGGCATGGAGGTCGAGCCCTTTCAGGAATACTGGCGAACCCGCCACGCGGAAGTGGTCTCGGGCCTTCCGGGCATCCGGCGCTACGTGCAGTCCCACACCCTCCTCGCGGGCTATCGCAAGGGAGAGCCCGTGTACGACGGGATCGCAGAGGTGTGGTTCGACGACACGAACGCGATCCGCGCCCTCGACGGCACCGCCGCGCTGCGGGCGGTGCAGGAGGACGAAGCGAAGTTCATCGACCGCTCCACGATGAAGACACTCGTGACCGACGAGCACCTCATCAAGGACGGCGCGCTCCCGGACGGGTGCGTCAAGAACATCGAGTTCGTGCACCGCCGGCCGGACCTCGACGTCGAGGAGTTCCAGCGCTACTGGCGGGAGGTGCACGGTCCCCTCGCAAGCGAGATCCCGGTGATCCTCCGCTACGTGCAGAGCCACTGCCGCCGGGGAGGCTATGCGAACGGGCGCCAGCCGCCCTGCGACGGGGTCGCGATCACGTGGTTCGAGAGCACGGCGGCGATGCGCGAATCGGCCCGGAGCGATGCCTACGCGCGCACCCGCGCCGACGAGGCAAACTTCATCGCGCCCGGAGAGCTCCCCTTCATCATCACCCGCGAGCACGTCGTCATCGCCTGAGCGGGCTCGGCGCGGCCTCGTTGCAACCGGCCGCCTCGCCCAATTGTCGACCGGCTCGTTCCGGAGACCGAGTGATGGATTTCAGGTATCTGGCGCATCTGCCTGCCGGACTTCTCCTCCCGTCCGACGGCTTGAGGCGAGACGGCGGCGCCAAGCCGGAAGGGCTCCTGCCGCCTCAACCGCGTGTCAAATGATGAGCCGGGCTCTGGACGTTGCGGGATGAGCGGATGGAAAGGCTAGCGGGTCGTGTTGCGGAGGCGGCGGCGGAAGTCGGCCTCGTCGCGGCACGCGACGGCCGCGGCCATCAGCGCGTCGCCGGGAAGCGCGGCGAAGAGCCCCCGGTCCTCGGCGAGGGCCGGAGTCACTTCGATGCCGCGGGCGCGGAGCACCGCGAGGACGTTCGCCGCCGTCGCCTGCCGGAGGAGCGAGCGGGTGATCGGATCGTCCTCCGGTCGGGTGCCCTCGCGCGCCCCCATCGCCCGCGCGACCCGCTCCAGGGCCGGCCTCGCCCGAGGCGACAGCGGACCCTCGATCAGGGCGAGGTAGATCTCCTCCCCCCGCCATCCCGGGAATGCGCCGCTCTCCGGCGCCACCCGGTAGCGGCCGTCCCGGAGGAGGTGGATGTCGAGCCCGGGCGTGCGCATCCGGGACTCCGGCGGCACCAGCACCCACACCTCCGGAAAGCCCCACGCCTCGTATATCCCGAGCTTGCGCCTCCGCACGTCCGTCGTGAGGTCCACCTCCAGCACGACATCCGGCAGCGGGTCGTTGTCCACGTCGATGGCCGGCCCGGGCACCCGCGAACGGCGCGGGTGCAGGTACAGCGCCTCGTCGGCCTGGAGGAGTGAGAGCTTGTTGCGCGCCGCGTCGAACCGGGCGAGGTCCGCCGAACCGAAGCTCTCGATCCGCGAGCCGCGCAGCGACTCGATGCGCTCCGCGAGCCGGCCGAGGCGCCGGGCCGGGCGCTCGTGGTAGATGGTGGTGGGCTCGCGGACCTTCCAGGCCGTCTCGGTGCGGGCCTCCCAGAATTCGAGACGGCCTTCGTAACGGTCGAGCTCGCTGGCGGGAAGGCGGAACGGCTCGCACCCGGGGAAGTCTTCCGGTCCGTACTCGGACGGCCCACCGGAGCACCGGGCTGCTGTTACCCGGGAAGCTGGAGGTGTGTCGGCACGCGGTGCATCGGGCCGGGGCCGCGCAGGGGCGGCGGACGGGGTCGGTCGTGGCATGAGCGCCTCCTTGTGCCTCGCGCCGGTGCCCTGCCGCCTGAGACCGACGAGCGGCTTGATCGTGAGCGGCAGTCTGTCACCACCTCCCGGGCCGATCAAGGCTCGGCGCCGCTGCGCGAGAAACGCCCCATATCGACAACCGATTGATTCCGAATCGGATCCGGCAGATTGGGGTGCTTCATGTCGCTTCTGCCCGCCCTCGTTCCGGTTGTCCGGCGGCCCGCTCGTTCATGGCGTGCCACGGGGTCGGCTCGTCGTAGTCGCTCCGCCGCCGCCAGCTCGCACGGGGCGAGGTCCGCTCTGCCGTACTCGATCCGGATCATTCCGGGGTCCGCCCTGCTTCGGGTGCTTCAGCTCTCGCTTCCGGCGCGGCCCGATTCCCCTGCCGCTCCCACCGCCATGCGAGCCCTTCCTCGTCGATCGCGAACTGGGCGAGGAATCGACAGAGCTTCGCTCGCAACGGGCGCCGCCGGCGCGCGTAGTGGGCCATCGCTTCGATGGTTACCCCGCACCGTGCCATCAGCACGATGCACTCGTGCGTCTCGATGGTGCCGAAGAGCCAGTCGATGGTCCGTGCCGTGGACTCGTCCTCGGTTCCCGCTACGCGCAGGGCCGCGAGCACCTCACGGCCCGACGCCCGGTCGCGCATGCCCGCGCAGTGGCGTCTGACGATGCTTCCCGCGATGTGCTCCGCGTTCGGCTGCGGAGGCCTCGGCGGGCGCGATGCGGTGTGTCGGGCGAACGCTTCCTCGGGAGGGAGGCGGCGGTCCACGTGGCTCGTTCGTCGGCTCAACGTCCCCTGCCCCCGTCTTCACCGGTCCCCGGTCCATCGCGAAGCGCTTCGAGGAACTTCGCCCCGAGCTCGTTCTCGCCAAGCTCGATTTGCGGATCGAGCAACATCTTCTCCTGGTCCCGGGTCCAACCCGGCGGGAGCCCCTCGAACAGCGCGGCGACGTTGTCCAGCGTCTCGCCTCCAATGAACTCCTTCGCTGCTTCCAGCGACGCGCGGTCGTGCTCCGCCGCGTACACGACGTCGTATACGTCGCGTACATGCACTTCTTCGGCCTGCAGCATCCGCCGCACGATCTTCCCGTACAGCACCTCCGCGTTCGCTTGAAGCGCGATCCGGGTGGAGCCCAAGTATGAGTCCCCGGGCCCGGCCAGCGGCCGAACCCGCGGGCGTGGGAGTATCGTGACCTCGGTATCCCGTACCGTACACCAGGTAGCGAGCGGGTCGCACCAGAGGGTTTCCACCTCGATCCCCGGGACGGTCCGAAGCGCCTCTTCGAGCTCGGCTCGCTTCCTTTCGTCCAGTTCGGCGTACGCCCCCGGTTCACAGAAGAAGTCGATGTCGGTCGATCGGCGGTGGTCCCACCGAGCGGCCAGCACCGTTCCTCCCCCGATCGAGAGTCTTGCTGCTTCGACCACCCTGCATATCGCCGTGCTCGTCTCCACGGCCACCCGGTGCAGGTCGCCGCGCAGCCGCTCCGCCTTCATTCCGTTGCCTCCCTGTCTCGGTCGCGGGAAGTAGAGGCCGGGTCGCAATCATCGCATGGGGAAGGCGGCTCTCCGAGCGGAAACCAGCCGGCATCGCGGACGGGCGGACGGGCGGGCGGAGCGGGGAGGGGCCACGGCGCGGCGCGGCGCGTAGAGGCGATGCGCCGCCTCAGGCGAAGCGGTCGAAGCGGAAGGGGGCGAGCTGGTCCGGCATCCTCCCGCTCGTGATCTCCTCCGCGGCGAGTCGGCCGATCCACGGTCCGAGGGTCACCCCGCTATGAGTGGCGATGACGTAGAGGCCGGGCGCGCCCGCGACCGGGCCGACGATGGCACGGTCGTCGACCGGGACCGGCCGGACTCCGATGCGGACGGTGGACTCCCGGGCCAGGTCCTCGACCGGAGCCCCGCCCCCGAGGCCCGGGAGCAGGGCGCGCGCACGGACGAGGAGGGCGGCCGCCCGCGCCGCCGCATCATCCGGAGCCTCGCTCTCGGGGTCCGCATCCTCGGAGCCGATGCGAAGACCGCCCGATGGCCCGGGCCGGAGGTGGAACGCGTTGTCCCCGCTGTAGAGCACGTGGCGCACGAGGCGGAAGGGCCCCGTATCCGGCGTGTCGACGAGGAGGCCGGGCCGCCGGCCGAGGAACGGACGATTGCTGACCTCCCCCGGCCCGAGCCACGTTCGCAGAGCGATCTCGGTGTCCGGACCGAGGGCCGCGACCACCACCGGGGCGGTGAACCGTGCGCCGCCCGCCTCGACCCCCCGCACCGCGCCCGTCTCGTCGCGCACGAGTCCGGCGACGCGACCCCGTTCACCCGTGACGACCGTGCCGCGCTCCCGCCGAACCTGCTCGCAGAGGAGGTCCACCGCGCGCGGGACATCGAGCCATGCGTCGGCCCAGGCGAGAAAGCCTTCCGCCCCGGGCGCGAATTCGACGTGCGGCTCGAGCGCCCGAAGCCCCCCTTCGTCGAGAGGGGTGGCGGGGTAGCTCCACTCCCGCAGCCGGGCGACCTGGGCGTGCAACGCGACCCGGCGCGCCTCGTCCCCGGGATCGGCCCACGCGATCATTCCGGTCGGGTGGAGCCCGAGGCGCCCCTCGCCGAATTCGCGGGCGAGGGTGCGGTAGTGCGCGAGCCCGTCCGCGTTCAGCCGGTGGTAGTCCTCTCCATCGATCTTGGCCGTCGCATTGAGCCAGGCGAAGCTTGCCCGGCTGGTCCCGCCGGTCTCCCCCGGCGTCGAGCCGATGGGGCCGGCATCGAGGAGGGCCACCCGCGAGCCATTCCGGGCGAGCGCGAATGCCGCTCCCGCGCCCACGATGCCGGCGCCGATCACGATCGCGTCGAAGGCGTTCATCGGCCGACCCGGCCGACCGGGGAAGCGGCGTGGTTCGGGGGGCGCGCCGGTGCCGCGCGGGGCGTCCATCTCTCTCCGTTCATCGGAACGGTACGTCGAGCGCTTCGCAGAGGAACCGCATGAATCCGCCGCTGTCCCGCATCCGGGCCGCCGCGAGGTCCGGAAATTCCGGCCCGAGCGCATCTCCGATGGGAAGCTCGTGGAGGGCGATGAAGTCCTTTCGCCGAAGGTCCTCGGCGAGAGCATGGTCCCTTGCAAATCCTCGCGGCATCGTCTTGAGGCTCTCCCCGCCAAGGCGGAACGCAGCCCGGAACGCTTCGCCGTCGCGGACCTCCCGCCAAGTGTCCGGCTCCTCGTCGATGCGGGCCCGGATCATGAAGAGCGCGTTCGAATCGGGACGCCACACGCCGGCCCCCAGGAACGCGCTCCCGGGTTCGAGGTGGACGTAGAACCCCGGCGCATGCACGTCGCGGCCGAGGGCGTGGCGGAACTGGATCCCCACGTTGGTCTTGTACGGGGTCTTGTCGCGCGAGAACCGGGTGTCCCGATGGATCCGCATCAGAGAACCCCCCGTCTTGCGGTCGTCCGCCCGGAAGTGGGGGGAAATGGCGGCGAGGGCCGGCGCCATGGCTCGAATGAATGCGCGGGCGGGCTCACGGACGGTCTCCTCGTAGCGATCCCGGTTCGCGGTGAACCAGCCTCGCTCGTTGTTCGAACGCAGGTCCTGCAGGAACGCCGCCAGCTCGGGGCCGAAACTTCGGAACTCGGTCATGCTCTCTCGCATCCGCCGGGGTCCGAGTCAATGTAGCAGAGAGGCGCCCATCCACCCGGTCGAGGACCCCGTCCCCGATGGCCCCGTGCCCAGCCGTTGCCGGGCGCACCGGAGAAGAAAATCGGGGCGGCGAGCGCCGCCCCGGAAACTATCGGGAAGGATCCCGATAGAGGGAGGAACCGGAAAACAACTTGTTGAACTGAATGAATATTATTTCTATAATCGTAACGCATCGGGCAGGGTTCGTCAATCGAAGCCGCATTACAATTTGGTTAACGTGCGACCACCACTTGCGTCCTCTCGCCATGCCGAACCCGGCGCGGGTCCGGGGTGCGGACCGCCCGGCCGGGTGTCGGCGGCGGGACCGGAAAGCTCGCCGGTCCGCGCGGGATGCCGGCTGCCGTTCGCGGTGCTGTCTTCGGGGTGCGGTCCGGACGACGTCGGGGCGACCGCGCTGCGAGTCCCGGAATCATCCGCCGTGCGGGGACGCCGCGCCCCCGCCTTCCTCGATTCCGGCGTTCAGCACTGACGGGTACGGTTCGAATCCCGATCCGGACGCAGAGGATATACGACAAGGGGGTCCTTCGGTGAAGCGGCGTCAATTCCTCACCACGAGCGTATCCGCCGGCGCGGCCGCGGCCGCCGCCGTCTCCGCCCCCGCCCTGTCGAAGGGGTTGACGGAGTTGAAGCTCGTCACCTCGTTTCCGAAGAACTTCCCGGGGTTCGGTACTTCGGCGGCCCGGGTCGCCGAGCGCATCACCACCGCCACCGACGGCCGCGTGACCGTGCGGCTGTTCAATGCCGACGAGCTGGTCCCCGCATTCGGGGTGTTCGACGCCGTCTCGGACGGTATCGCGGACATGTACTTCTCCGCGGAGTACTACTTTCCGAGCCGGAGCCAGGCGTTCAACTTCTTCACCGCGGTACCCTACGGGATGACCCACCTCGAGGCCTGGGCATGGCTCATGTACGGCGGCGGCTACGAGCTTTGGAGAGATCTCCACGCCCAGTTCGGCATGGTGCCGTTCGCCGGCCCCTCCTCCGGAGTACGCATGGGCGGCTGGTTCAATCGACGGATCACCGGAGTCGGCACCCTCCGGGGTGCCCGATTTCGGATGCCCGGCCTCGGCGGAGAGGTCTTGCGCGCCCTCGGGGTCAACGTGGTCAACCTCCCGCCCGGCCGCATCTATCCGGCGCTCCGGTCCGGGGCCATCGACGGAGCGGAATGGTTCGGGCCGTGGCACGACCTCGCGTTCGGGTTCCATCGGGTCGTCAAGCACTACCATTGGCCCGGGTTCCACGAGCCGGGAGCGATGGCGAGCTATGCGTTCAACAAGCGCTTCTGGGAGAGTCTGCCCGCCATGCACCGTGAGACCATCAGCGCCGTCCTCCAGGCCGAGGTATTCATCCAGACGGCCGAGTACGACGGCCGGTGCCCGACATCGCTCGACACCCTCGTCTCCGATTACGACGTGAAGCTGCGCAAGTTTCCCGATAGCCTCCTCATCGAGTTCGGAAAGATCTCGTCGGACGTGGTGAGCACGATCGGCGCCACCGATTCGACGACGCAGAAGGTCTGGGACAGCTACCGTTCATTCCGCAAGGCAGTCATCCCGTGGTCCAGGGTCGGCCTGCAGGGCTACATGAACGCCCGCTCGCTGCGCTTCAAGTACGGCTGAGCGGCCTCGCCGAGGCGTCGAGGATCCGGGCGGCCGCCGCAGTGCTCGCGGTCGCGCTGGCGGCGCTCCCGGGTGCGGGGAGCGCTCATCCCGGTGGGCTCGCGGCGGACGGCTGCCACAACGATCGGGCGCGCGGCACCTGCCATTGTCATCGGGCAGGGGCCGACCGCCCGGGCTGCACGGCGGGGGGCGAAGAGGGGCGGGGCGATGGGAGCGCGGCCCCCGCGCGCGAGTCGGCGGAACCGGAAGCGCGCCCCGGCCGGGCGCTGCCCGTGCCAGCCGGATGGGTCCGGGTCGCGAGCTGGAACCTCAACCTGCTGCACTGGCGTACCGGCGGGGCGCTGTGGCGCGGCGCGATCGCCCGGGACGAGGACGACTACGACACGCTCGCCCGCTACGCGCGCGACCTCAACGCGGACATCATCGCGTTTCAGGAGGTCAACGGGCCGCGCGCCGCCGTGCGGGTCTTTCCGGCGCGCGACTACGCCCTCCACTTCTCCGGACGCCACGACTCGCGCTTCGACGACATCTACAACGGGTTTGCGGTGCGCAAGGGACGATTCGACCGGGTGGTCAAGCGCGACCACCCGGCCCTCGGGATCGGCGCGGGTTCGCGCTACGAGCTCAGGTGGGGCGTCGAACTGACGGTCTTCCGGAACGGACGAGTCCTTCGCCTGCTCAACGTCCACCTCAAGTCGGGCTGTTTCGTGAAAAGCCTCGAGAACCCGGTGAGCCGGCACTGCCGGAAGCTCGCCCGCCAGGTCGCGCCGCTCGAGTCATGGATCGACACAAGCTGGCGCGAGGGCGTGCCCTTCGTGGTCCTGGGGGATTTCAATCGGGCGATGGACCGGCATGGGCCGAACGACCACCTGTGGCGCGCCATCGACGACGGGGACCCCCCGGGACTGAAGCTCCACCGCCTCCCCGCCGGCCGGAAGCCGGCCTGCTGGCGCGGTACTTCGCGCTACCGCCGCTACCCGATCGACTTCTTCGTGTTCGGGGCGCGGGCGTGGCGGCGGGTGGACCCCGCGTCCTTCCGGCAGCTCGTCTGGACCACGGCGGACGCCGACCCGCGGCGCGGGCTCCCCTCCGACCACTGCCCGATCGCCGTCGACCTCGACTGAGCGCACGCCGGCCGGGGATCGGGACCGCCGGCCGGGGCTCGGAACGGGAGCCTAATCGGCCGCCTGGGCCGGAGCGGGGGTGCCGAGGGCCGCGAGCGGCCCGAGCTCGCGCTCGACCATCGGCCGGATCTCCGTCATCAGCCGCTCCATACTGGCCAACGCCGCCGCATGGGACGAACCGCCGACCTGGAAATGGAACATGATGTGCGAGGGCCGGGCGGCCCGGATCTCGGCGACGAGGCGCTCGGCGATCGTCTCGCAGTCGCCGACCAGGAGGTTCCCGGCGATCTCCTCGAGCGAGGGCTCGTTCGGCATCGGGACCTCGGTCATCATCGCCCCGTCCATCACCTCGGCGCGGCGGCGAAGGGCGGACGCGAGCCGCATCTGGTGGCGGGCGTTCTCGACGTAGGCGAGCGTCTCCGACCGCGACTCCGTGACGCAGAGAAAGCGCTGGATCCCGAGGGGGAACGCGTCGGGGTCGCGGCCCTCGGCCATGTAGCTCGCGGCCACCCGCTCGCGCATCGTCTTCAGGTAGTCCGGCCCCAGCCAGCGTCCGGTGAACATCGGGACGTGTCCGCGCCGGGCGCACAGCCGATGGCCCGCCTCGTTGTCCCCCGCGATCCAGATCTCGGGAATGCCGTCGACGGGCCGAGCGCTGATGTGCGTGCTCGGCATCCGGTAGTGTCTCCCCTCGTACGAGAACGTCTCCTGCGTGAACGCGAGGTTCAGCATGTCGAGGAACTCCTCGAGCATCTCCTTCGCGTGGGCGAGGTCCCTCCCGAAGCGCTCGAACTCGTAGGTCTGGTAGCCGCTGCCGAGACCCAGCACGAGACGCCCGTCGCTCAGGCAGTCCACCATCCCGATCTCGGCGAACACCCGCGCCGGATCGTAGAGCGGAGCGACGATGACGGCCGGCGCGAGCCTGATCCGCGTCGTCTCGCCGGCGCACCGCGCCGCCATGACGAGGGGGGAGGGGCAGATGCAGTAGTTCGAGAAGTGGTGCTCGGCGAACCAGGCGATTCCGAATCCGAGCCGATCCGCATGCTTCACCTGCTCGAGATGCTCGTGGAAAACGCGTTGTGGGGGAGTGCCGCGCTCGCGGTACCCCATCAGTCCGAAATAGCCGAAGTCCATCTTCTGCTCCCGTGAATCAAGTGGACGGGCGGGTCTCATCCCCGTTCGAGCGTGTACGCGGAGGGGCGGTGGAGTGGTCCGGTGCGTCGTGCGTGGTGCGCGCTGCGCGCCGGTATCCACGGCATGGAAACGGGTCGGTTCGAATCATAACCCCATTCCCGATTCCGGCTGCGTCCGCGGAACCGCATGGTGATCCGCGGCGGGACGCCGGCGTTGCGGGGGCAGCGAACCCTCGCGAAGGCGCCGCGCGCGCAACGCGGCGCCGGTGCCGTCCCCGGGACCCGGGCGGCGCTCAGGCGGCGCGGGGGATCACGTAGGGGCCTTCCGGAATCACCGCGATCCGGGGGTCGCGGTGGCGCTCCATGCTCTCGGCGACCGCGCGCTCGACCGAGGCGACGGACCCGACGCCGGTGAGCGCCCGGTCGGAGGAGGAGAGTCCCTCGGCGAAGAGCGAGATCCGCCCCCTGGCGAGCGAACGGGTCTGCATCTGCGTCTGCCACTCGTCGATGTCGGCGTGCGGCTTGCCGGAGATCCCGGCCAGGAACGCGTCCGGCCCCGCCGCGACGAGGCGGCGCTGGGCGTCCCGGTACTCGGCCGACCCGAGCCCCTCCGAGCACTCCGACGCGACGATGAGGTCGCCGCCGTCCTCGAGCGCTCCGAGCGCCCCCACCATCCCCTTGACGGTCTGGTAGAAGGTCTTGTCGAGGGGGTAGCCGGCCGCGCTCGTCACCACCGTCGCGAACCGGCGGGGGAGGGTCACCTCCGCGTACCGGCGGACGAAGGCGACCGCGTCGAGGTGGCTTTCGCGGCAGTCGCCGAAGTTCACGAAGGCGAGCCGGCGCCGGTCGTCGATCACCGTGTTGAGGGCGAGGGCGCCCCCGATGCGCTCGAGGATCTCGAGCTGCTCGCGGTGCAGGGGGTTGCCGTCCAGCACGCAGTTCTCCGCGCACGGGTCCGACATGAAGCGATGGTTGTGGAAGGTCGTGATCGTCTCGGCGTGGGCGATGCCGGGGGAGATGACCTTGCGGCCCCCGGAGTAGCCGGCCATGAAGTGAGGCTCGACCAGTCCGGTCGCGATGCGGACGTCCGCCTCGACGAACCGCCGGTCGAGCCGGATCGGAGTTCCGCGGCGGGTTCGCCCGAGGTCGACGTGGTCGTCGTCGTTGCGCGCGTAGTGGTTGACCACCGGGACGTGCTCGAGCACCCACGGGTCCCCCACCACCTCCGCGAGCTCGTCGCCCAGGTTGGGCCGGTGCAGGCCGGTGGCGACGAGCACGGTGACGGCGGCGCGGGGGACCCCGGCGCGTTCCAGGCGCTCGACGAGCGGTCGCAGGAACAGCCGGTTCGGCACCGGGCGAGTGATGTCGCAGATGAGGAGGCAGGCCGAGCGCGCGCCCGCCGCCGCAGCCTCGAGCCCGCCGCCGTCGAGGGCGGCGGCGACCGCGGCCGCCGGATCCTCGAGGACCGGCATGGCCGGCTTCTCGATCACCGTCGGCTCGCACCCCTCGGGCAGCCGCACCTCGAGCTCGCCGCGCCCGTAGAGAAGCTTGACGTTCATCTCCCGCCTCCGCTCGTGCCGCGATCACGTGCTGCGGCGCCCGTTCCCGTTCCCGGTCCGGGGCCGGTATCCTGTTGCGCCCTCGCGCCCCTTCGCGTACCAATTGGAGCACGAAAGCCTCGTCCCCGACCAGCCATCGCGGCGGCGGGGGAGGACCACCGCGAAACCCCCGCCACAGGAGTTCCCGATGCCGCAGTACCGCACGATTACCGATGGCCTTCTCTTTCCCGAAGGCCCGATCGCGATGCCGGACGGCACCGTGCTCGTGGTCGAGATCGGCCGGGGAACCCTCACGCGGGTGTTCCCCGACGGCCGCAAGGAGATCGTGGCCGAGACCGGCGGTGGACCCAACGGGGCGGCCGTCGGCCCGGACGGCAGGTGCTACGTCTGCAACAACGGCGGCTTCAAGTGGCACGTGGAGCCGAACGGCAACCGGCGCTCGATCGGGCAGTCGGACGACTACGTGAGCGGCCGGATCGAGCGGGTCGACCTCGATACCGGCGCGGTCGAGGTGCTGTACGACTCGTGCGAAGGCCGCCCGCTCAAGGGCCCGAACGACATCGTGTTCGACCGCCGGGGCGGTTTCTGGTTCACCGACCTCGGAAAGGTCCGGGAGCGCGAGATCGACCGGGGCGGCATCTACTACGCGCGCTCCGACGGGAGCCTCATCCGGGAGGCGGTCCATCCTTTCCTGACCGCGAACGGCATCGGCCTCTCGCCGGACGAGAAGACCCTCTACGTGGCGGAGACGGAGGGCGCCCGGCTCTGGGCCTATTCGATCACCGGTGAAGGGGAGGTCGCGATGGAGCCGTTCCCGCCGTCGCTGAACGGCGGCCGGCTCGTCACCTGTGACGGCGGCTGGCGGCGCTTCGACTCGCTCGCCCTCGAAGCCTCGGGCAACGTGTGCGTCGCGACCCTCATGACGGGGGGGATCACGGTGGCGAAGCCCGACGGCGGGACCCTCGAGTTCGTCGAGCTCGACGACCCCTACACCACCAACATCTGCTTCGGAGGACCCGACCTCAAGACCGCGTACGTGACGCTTTCGTGGGACGGGCGGCTCGTCGCGATGGACTGGCCGCGGCCCGGCCTGCCGCTCAACTTCCTCAACACCTGAGACGATGGGGTCGTGCCGCCGGCCGGTGCGCTGACCGCCGGATCCAGCGGTGCGCGCGGTTCCGTCTCCCGGCGCCGCCGGTGCTCCGGCCGCGGCGCGCCTCCCGCCGCGGACTCGCCTGATGCGGCCGGGAACCGCCGGCCCCGACGCATCCTGCTCGACGCGCTGACCGCGTGATGCCCGTTCGGCTCACCGGTCCCGAAATCGCGATCGCGGTCTCGGGGGCCCTCTGGGGGCTCTACTGGATCCCGGTACGGTACCTCGAAGCGCGCGGCGTCGGTGCGGTGTGGCTCACCCTCGGGGTGTTCGTCGCGGGGCTGGTGCTCCTCGTTCCGGTCCTCGTCCGGTGGCCGGGCGCGCGCGCCGCGTTCACCCCGCGGATGCTCGCGACGGGCTTCCTCACCGGCGGAGCCTTCATCCTCTACTCGATCTCGATCGCGCTCACCGAGGTGCTGAACGCGATCCTGCTGTTCTATCTCAGCCCGGTGTGGGCGACGGTGCTCGGGCGCTTCGTGCTCGGAGAGCGCTTCACCGGCGCCCGGGTCGCCGCGCTCGTCCTCGGCCTCGGGGGGCTGTGGGTGGTGCTCGGGGGAGAGAGCGGCGTGCCGCTCCCGCGCAACCTCGGTGACTGGTTCGCCCTCGCGGCCGGCGTCGCCTGGGCGCTCGGGACGATCCGTGTGCACCAGGACACCGCCATCCCCCCGGTCGCCCACGTCACGTCTCTCTTCGTCGGCGGCACCGCGGCCACCTTGCTCGTCTCGTTGTTGCCGTTCGTGGACGCGGGCCCGGTGCCGCTCTTCACGGCCGTCCCCCTCGCGATCGTCCTCGGAGTCGCGGCGCTGAGCGTCGCGAGCGCGCTCGGCATCCTGTGGGGGGTGCGGCTCGTAAGCCCGGGCCGGGCCGGGCTCCTCATGATGATGGAGGTGGTGACCGGCCTCGCGTCGGCCGCCGCCTTCGCCGGGGAGCCGTTCGGCGCGGTCCAGATCGTCGGGTCGGCCCTCATCGTCGCGGCCGCCCTCGTCGAGGTGCTGCCCGCGGCCGGTCCGTCGGTCAGCCGCCGGCCGGGTTGACGATGCCCTCCGGCGCGGGGTTCATCGGGACGTGCCCCGGCTGCTCCGCCACCCGGGCGAGCCACGCGCCGACCGCCGGGTAGTCCGCGAGGTCGAATCCGCCTTCGTCCGCCACGTGGGTGTAGGCGTAGAGGGCGAAGTCGGCGATGCCCATTGCGTCCCCTCCGAACCACTCGGACCCGCCGAGGTGTCGCTCCATGACGGCGAGCGCGGCCCGCCCGCCCGCCTGCTTCTCGGGGAGCTGGTTCCGCTGCGCCTCCGTCATCTCGACGTGCTGGATCCAGTGGCGGGCGACCGCGATGCAGGGCTCGTGGCTGTACTGCTCGAAGAACATCCATTGCAGGGCGAGGGCACGGCCCAGTTTGTCGACCGGGAGGAAGGGAGAGCCCTCCGCGAGATAGAAGAGGATCGCGTTCGACTCGGCGAGGCAGGTGCCGTCGTCGAGCTCCAGCACCGGGATGCGGCCGTTGGGGTTCCGGGCGAGGAACTCCGCGGTCCGTGTCTCCGCCTTCAGGATGTCGACCTCGATGCGTTCGTAGGTTCGGCCGAGGTGGGCGAGGAGCAGGCGCGGCTTGTAGCCGTTTCCGGACAGGTGGTTGTCGTAGAGACGGAGCATCGAGGAACTTTCTCCAAGGGTAGCTTGGGGGCGCCCGGGACCGGCCGACCTGAGCCGTCCCGACCGGACGTCTCCGTACCCTGACCCGAGGCCATGCCGAATGTGCACTCCGGAGAGGATACCCGGCGTCGCCCGTCGCGCGAAGCGCCGTGCCTATAATCGGACATGGACCGGATCGGCATAATCGAACGCCTGAGCGGATTCTTCGCCGAGTCCCCGGCCTCCGCCCGCCGATGTCGTCGCCGCGTGGCTTTTCGGCAGCTTCGCCCGGGGGGACGCGCTCGCCGACAGCGACGTCGACGTGGCGGTCCTTTCCCGCCACACTCCGGCGGTAACCTTCGATGCCCTCCCGTTGCGGCTCGAAGGGGAGATCGAACGCCTCCTTCGGCGCCCGACGCAAGTGGTCGCGATGAACAGTGCTCCGGCCGACCTTCGCGCCCGCGTCCTTCGCGACGGGGTGCTGCTCGTCGACCGCGACCCGTCGCTCCGAATACGGTTCGAGGTGCGCACCCGCAACGAGTGGTTCGACCTCCAGCCAGTCCTGCGCGAGTACCGGCGACTGGAGAAGCACCCGGGCGCAAGCCGGAGAAGCGATGACTGACGCCGACTTGGCGGATCGCATCCGGCTCGGAGAGGATTCGACGCTGGAGCTCAAGCGCGTCGAGGTGACCGGCAAGCGTGTCAGGAGCCCGGACCGGCACGAGCTCGCCGACGAACTGGCCGCAATGGCGAACTCGAGGGGGGGGACCGTTGTCCTCGGCGTGGACGATCGGACCCGGGAGATCCCTGGTATCCCTCTCGATGGCCTGGACGTGGCCGAGGGATGGGTCCGCGAGATCTGCAATGACTCGGTGAAGCCTCCTCTCGACGCCGACATTCGCAAGCTCGAGCTGGGGGACTCCGCCGGTCGACGGGTTCCGGTGGTTCGCATTGACGTCGCGCGGAGTCTGTACGTGCACCGGAGTCCGGGAGGCTACTTCCGCAGGCTGGGAAGCTCGAAGCGCGAAATGGCGCCTGACGCTCTCGCAAGGCTACTGCAGGAGCGCAGCCAGACCCGCCTCATTCGATTCGACGAGTCCATCGTTCCCGGTACCTCACCAGCCGATCTGGACCATGGGCGGGCGCGGAGATTCGCGCGCGAAGACACCTCGGAAGACACTCTGCGCAAGCTTCGCATCGTGGCCCGGGACGATGATGGCGCGGAAAGATTGACTCTTACCGGCGTTCTGCTTTGCACGCCCGAGCCGCAACGATGGCTGCCGCACGCCTATGTCCAGGCCGTCAGCTACGCGGGGGAACGGACCGACATCGACTATCAGACCGATGCCCGCGATATCGGGGGGCCGCTCGACGAGCAGGTCGCGGAAGCACTCCACTTCGTGCGTCGGAACATGTTGGTGCGGGCGACGAAGAGGCTGGCAAGGACGGAGCGCCCGCAGTTCGGCGAGCGGGCGGTGTTCGAGGCCCTCGTGAATGCCGTCGCCCACCGGGATTACTCGATGGCCGGGTCGCGGATCCGCTTGCACATGTTCGGTGATCGGCTCGAGCTCTACGTTCCCGGGGCGCTGGCCAACACCCTCACCCCGGACAGCCTGCACCTCCGGCAGGCCAGTCGGAACGAGCTCATCGTGTCCCTGCTGGGACGCTGCCCGGCGCCGACCGGCCTCGGACGCGACCACATGATGGATCGGCGCGGTGATGGTGTGCCGATCATCCGCGCCGAGTGCGAGCAACTGTCGGGAGTCCTCCCCGAGTACAGTCTGCTCGACGACAGCGAGCTGCGGCTCGTGATCCGTGCGGCCGAGTAGCCGAGGAGCTTGCGGACGATGCCGTGGTGGCCAAGCTGACTGCGGTGATCGCCGAGCCCGGCCGGGGGTAGCGGCATGAGCGGGAAAGACGGCACCATACTGACGGTCGGGCACTCCAACCACTCGTTGGAGACCTTCCTCGGGCTGCTGCAACGGCACCGTGTCACCGCCTTGGCCGACGTGCGATCGGCCCCGTACAGCCGTTTCAATCCCCACTTCAGCCGGGAGCCGCTTGCCGCGGCACTCGAGGCACGCGGTGTACGGTACCTGTACCTCGGCCGTGAGCTTGGCGGTCGCTCGGACGACCCCGCCTGTTACAAGAAGGGGCGTATCCGCTACGACCGTGTAGCGCAGACGGAGGGCTTCCGTGAGGGTCTCGAGCGGGTCGTGCGAGGCGCGGCGGAGCATCGTGTCGTGCTCATGTGCGCCGAGAAGGAGCCCCTCGATTGTCATCGGACGCTTCTCGTCGCACGCGCGCTCGACGAGCGCGGCATGGACGTCGCGCATATCCTTTTCGACGGCCGGCTCGAACCGCACGCTGGCGTAATGGACCGGCTGCTCGCGGTGTCCGGCGTCCACCCGGAGGACGATCTGCTTCGCCGTCTCCAGCCGCGAAACGAACTGATCGCGGAGGCCATCGCGCGTCGTACCGAGCGGGTCGGCCATGCCCTCGACAACGCTGCTGCCGTACCGGAGGCAAAGGGTCGATGTACCTGAGAGAGCATTGGGGTGGATTGGAGATCGAGCACTTGGGCATGACGAAAGGAAGGGGCGGCGGCCGGGAGAGCGCCGGCGGACGAGGGTGAGGATGAGCGGTCTCGAAGCGGTGATGCCGCCGATCCCGGAACGGGAGTCGGCGGCGGTGGAGGCGGCGCGCGCGTTCGCCCGTGAGGTCATCGAGCCGAACGCGGCCGCGTGGGACGAGGCGGGGCGGGTGCCGGCCGAGGGGTTCCGCGAGGCGGCGCGGCGCGGGCTGTGCGGGCTCACCGTGCCGGACGCGCTCGGCGGTCACGGACTCTCCATGCCCGCGATGGCCCTTGCGGTGGAAGCGTTCGCGTCCGCGTGCATGGCTTCCGCGTTCTCGCTCGTCGTCCACAACAACCTCGCTCGCAACCTCTCGCGGAACGCAACCCCCGCACAACAGGCGCGGTGGCTTCCGGACCTGATCGCGGGAGAGCGGATTGGCGCATTCCTCCTCACCGAGCCCGGGGGCGGGAGCGATGCAGCCGCGATCACCACCGCGGCGCGCCGGGACGGAGCGGGCTGGCGTCTCGACGGTGAGAAGGCGTGGGT
>JAJECB010000102.1 GCA_022822245.1 Gammaproteobacteria bacterium | reverse complement strand
CGAGATGAACAACAACTGGTTCTGCGAGGAGATCCGCGCGACCAATCCATGCGTGACCGCGGATACCTGGGTGCAGACAGCGGGCGGGCCGCGGCAGGTGGCGGATCTCGTCGGGCGGCGGTTCGAGGCGGTGGTCGACGGGGCGGCGCATCGCACCGACTCCCGCGGCTTCTTCCCGACCGGCCGGAAGCGCGTCGTGGACCTCGAGACCGAGGAGGGATACCGGCTGACCCTCACCCCCGACCACCGGGTGCGCCGGGTGGCGGGCGCCACCCGCCACACGATGAAGACCGAGTGGACGGAAGCCGGGAGCCTTCGCCCCGGGGACGAGATCGTGCTCAACGACCACCGCGAGGCGCCGGAGTGGGACGGCCCCGGCACGGAGCCGGAGGGGTACCTGGTCGGTCTCCTCGTCGGCGACGGAACGCTCAAGGAGGATGCCGCGGTGCTTTCCACCTGGCCGGGGGCCCTGGCCGTCAACGGCGGCTACGAACGCCCGGGGGTCGCGGCGGTCATGGACGCGGCGTGGGCGGCGGCGCGCAACCTCCCGCACCGCGCCGACTTCCGGGGCTGGCACGCGGTCCCCGGCCGCGGCGAGTACCGGATGAAGCTCGGCGCGCTCAAGCGCCTCGCGAGCGGACTCGGCCTTCGCCCGGGAGGGAAGTCCGTCACCCCCGCGATGCACCGATGCTCCGCGGGGTTCCAGCGGGGCTTCCTCCGCGGTCTCTTCGACGCGGACGGCAGCGTGCAGGGCGACCGGCGAAAGGGCGTGAGCGTCCGCCTCGCGCAGAGCGACGGGAACCTGCTCGTCGAGGTGCAGCGGATGCTCCTTCGCGCCGGGGTCGTCTCGCGCCTTTACCGGAACCGCCGGGAGGCAGGCACGCAAAGCCTGCCCGACGGCCGGGGCGGCTTGCGCGAATACGGGGTTCGCGCACAGCATGAGCTCGTCGTCGCCCGCGAGAACCTTCCGCGATTCGACCGGGTGGTCGGGTTCCACGACACGGACAAGGCGGGCCGGCTCGGGGCCGCGCTCGCCGGTTGCCGCCGCACCTTCAACCGCGAGCGCTTCACGGCCACCGTGCGGGCGGTCGAGCCCGCGGGAGAGGCCGAGGTCTTCGACGTATCGGTTCCCGGGGTCAACGCCTTCGACGCGAACGGGCTCTACGTCCACAACTGCGGGGAGCAGCCGTTGCCCCCCTACGGCTCGTGCCTCCTCGGGTCGGTGAACCTCACCGGCTTCGTGCACGAGCCGTTCACGAAGAACGCCCGGTTCGACTGGGAGGGCTTCCGCGAGACGGTGGCCGTCTTCACCCGGATGCTCGACAACGTGGTGGAGATCAACGGGCTGCCGCTCGAGGAGCAGCGCCGCGAGATCACCGCCAAGCGGCGCCACGGCATGGGGTTCCTCGGTCTCGGCTCCGCGTGCGCCCTCCTCGGGCTCCGCTACGGGAGCCCGGAGTCGCTCGAGTTCACGGCCGACGTGAGCCGCGAGCTTGCCCTCGCCGGATGGAGGGCCGCGCTCGAGCTCGCCGAGGAGAAGGGGCCGGCTCCGATTCTCGAGGAGGAGTTCGAGGTGACGCCGGCCATGCTCGCCGCCCGCCCGGAGATGGCACGCGACGGCATCGCGGCCGGCGACCGGGTGAAGGGCAAGGTGCTGCACGCCCGATACAGCCGCTACATGCAGCGGATCGCGGGGGTCGAGCCGGAGCTCGTCGAGCGGCTCGCGGAGGTCGGGGCCCGCTTCACCCACCACTCCTCGATCGCCCCCACCGGCACCATCTCGCTCTCCCTCGCGAACAACGCGAGCAACGGGATCGAGCCGAGCTTCGCGCACCACTACTCGCGCAACGTCATCCGCACCGGGCGCAAGACCAAGGAGAAGGTGGACGTGTGGTCGTTCGAGCTCCTCGCCTACCGCGAGCTCGTGAACCCCGAGGCGGAGGGGCTCGACGACCTCCCCGACTACTTCGTGAGCAGCGGCGACTTCACCCCGCGCGAGCACGTCGACGTGCAGGCGGCGGCGCAGCGCTGGGTGGACTCCTCGATCTCCAAGACCGCCAACGTGCCGACGGACTTCCCCTACGAGGACTTCAAGGACATCTACCTCTACGCGATGGAGAAGGGGCTCAAGGGCTGCACGACGTTCCGGTTCAACCCGGAAGCCTTCCAGGGGGTGCTGGTCAAGGACGAGGACCTCGAGAACACGACCTATCGCTTCACCCTGGACGACGGCCGGGTGATCGAGGTGCGGGGCAACGAGGAGATCGAGTACGACGGCGAGACGCACACGGCGGCGAATCTCTACGACGCGCTGAAGGAAGGCTACTACGGGAAGTTCTGATACCACGGAACGGAGGGGAGCCCGGTGGGGAAGCGGCGGGCGAGCCCCCATCTCGGAACCTGGGAACGAGAGAAGAAGAACGGAACGAAAGTCATGGCAATCAAGGTGGACGGACGGATCGTGAAGTTCGGCGTGGCGGACGAGGCGGCCGAGACGAAGGCGGAGGCCAAGGCGCAGGCGCCGGACGCCCCGCAAGGGGCTGCGGGGCAGGCCCAGGAGGCCCGACCGACCGCGGACGTCATCCAGATGCACGAGCAGCTCGAGCGGCCCGAGCAGCTCGCCGGATCGACGTACAAGATCAAGACTCCGCTCTCCGATCACGCCCTGTACGTGACCATCAACGACATCGTCCTCAATCCGGGGACCGAGCACGAGCTGAGGCGCCCCTTCGAGATCTTCATCAACTCGAAGAACATGGAGCACTTCCAGTGGATCGTGGCCCTCACGCGGATCATCTCCGCGGTGTTCCGGAAGGGGGGCGACGTTGCGTTCCTGGTCGAGGAGCTCCACTCGGTGTTCGACCCGGGGGGCGGCTACCTCAAGCGCGGGGGCCGGCACGTCCCGTCGCTGGTGGCCGAGATCGGCACCGTGATCGAGGACCACCTCATCAAGATCGGGCTCATGACGCGCGAGAGGCCCGACGAGGGCCAGCAGCGCCACATCGACGAGATCCGCCGCGAGCTCGGGTGCGAGGACGGAGAGTTCCCGCCCGACGCGGTGCTCTGCGCGCGATGCAGCACCAAGGCGGCGGTCATGATGGACGGCTGCATGACCTGCCTCAACTGCGGCGACTCCAAGTGCGGCTGATCGGGAAAGTCGTCCGGAAGGGGAGCGTTGCACACGGAGGGCCGCCGCTCGGGCCCGAGGCAACCCGCCGCCATACCGAACAACGGGCGCCGGAAGGGACTCCGGCTTTGGGCCCGCCGCCTCCCGGCAGCACCACCATGCGCCGGGAGACGGCGGGCCTCTTTTCGCCCGCGCCCTGAACGTCCCCCGTGCCAAGCCCGCCGCGCGGGCGGAATACCGGCCTCGGCAGACGAGCCGTTACCCGTTGAAGCGGCCCGGTGCCGGCGCGAAATCGCCGGCTCCGCTCCTCATGGTTTTCCCGCCTCGTCCGCACCGATCTGGAACGGTAGACTGAACGCGACCGAGACGCGGAGTCTTCGTCCATGAACAGAGATGAAGTCCTCGGCCTGCTTCGGGAGCACAAGGCGACGCTCGCGCAACGCTTCGGAATCACCGACCTGTCCCTATTCGGTTCCTTCGCTCACGATCAGGCAGCAGGCGACAGCGATGTGGACATCCTTGTGCGGTTTGACGTTACCCCTGACTGGAGACGCTACTTCGGAGCCCAAGCGTATCTGGAAGATCTGCTGGGGCGCCCGGTGGACATGGCTACCAGCCAGGAGCTGAGGGCGGAGATCCGCCCTCATGTCGAGCGGGAGCTCGTCCGTGTCTGAAGGTAAGCAGGGAAAGCGCGAATGGCGCTTCTACGTTCAGGACATGATCGAGTTCAGCGAGAACGTCCTGACCTATACGTACGAACTGGACCAAGCCGCCTTCCTGGCCGATGGGCTCACCTACGACGCTACGCTGCGCAAGCTCCAACTCATTGGTGAAGCGGCCACCCACATCCCGCTCGAGGTCCGGAAGGCGCATCCCGACATTCCCTGGCACGCGATCGTGGGGACACGCAACCGCCTGGCTCATAGCTACCTGCACATCAGCGAAGACATCATCTGGTCCATCATCCAGGACGCCATTCCGAATCTGCTGCCGGCGCTGCGGAATCTCCTGGATTCGACTCCCGAGGCCTCCGAATAAGTGGTCACGCGGAACCGGAACGTGCTGTTCCTGATGTCGGACGAGCACAGCCGGGAAACGGCTGCCTGGCCCTCTCCGGCCGGAAGGGGTGGTGCCAACGGTCGGCTGCCTCATCGCATGCCGGACCGGCGGGAAGCCCGGTCAATAGCCCAGCAGCCGCCCGATGAAGCGGCCCGATGCCAACGCGAAACCGCCGGCCACGAACGCACCGATCATCGTCCCGACCATGAATCCGGCATGCAAACGGACTCGACCTCTGCGCACCGCGGCGATCGCAACGAACATGCTCGCGAGGGTCCAGACCGTGAGCCCGTGTATCCAACTGAACGAACCGGGATTCAGCTCTCGGATCCCGAAGGACGACAGCGTGACGCACAGCATGGCGGCAATCCAGGTCCAGCCGACGATCCGGTGGCGCGGTGTTCCCTTGACGAGCGCCAGATTCGCCGTGCCGAGGCCGAGGGCCGCCAGCGCTGTCACTAGGTGCAACCAGATCACCACGCGCCTGCTCCCTCCTCCACTCTCACGCGGATCCGACCCGCATCAGCCGATCATTCCTTGACGGAATCGATCCCTGCCACCGTCCCGGCGCATCCCGCCTCGGCTCCGATACGAGGACTCTACCGCCTCGTCCGCGCCGACGTGGAACGGTAGACTGACCGCGACATGAACACGCAGTTCTTCGAGCACCCGATCCTCGATCCGGCCCGCGATCACCCCGAGCGGCACCGGGACCTCGACGAGAGCGGTCAGCCCGCCGGACGCGCGGGTGGTGCTCCGAAGCGCTCTCTCGCGCTCCTTCGGCCGCCCGTCGTCGGGCCGCATCGCGGTCAAGGTCATCAACCACCTCGGCGACGAGGTCATGAAGGTCTTCCGGGTGTGAAGGAGCCAGGAATTGGATGTGAGTTCGATGCAACTTGAGACAACCACGAAGGTCCCGGTCGAACTGCTTCGGCTGGACCCCGGGAACCCGCGGCTGATCGGCGATGGAAACGACATTACCGATGAGGCGATCATCGCCCGCCTGTACCGGGCCGCTGAACTCAATGAACTGCTCGAGTCGATTTCCACGAACGGATATCTCGATATCGAGCCGCTGGTCGTGATGGACGACCCTGACCCCGAGAGCGACAGGTTGATCGTTCTGGAAGGCAACCGGAGGCTCGCGGCACTGCGTCTGCTAAGTGAGCCGGATCTTGTCGACAGAATCCTATCGCGAGAAGGGCTCCGCATTTCGGTACCGCCGGTCGCCGAGCCACTCCGCGAGACTTTCGCTCAAGTGTCCGTGTACCCGGTCGCGAGCCGAAAGCATGCCCGATCCTTCATCGGCTTCAAGCACATCAACGGTCCCGCGAAGTGGGACGCCTATGCCAAGGCTCGATTCGCGGCGGAGTGGTACAAGGCGGAACGTGTTGACGGAGTCGAGCTGGCGGACATCGCACGAGCTATCGGCGATCGGCACGACACGATCAAGCGCATGGTGTCTGCGATCTACGTGCTGGAACAGGCCGAGCACCAACGCTTGTTCGATGTCGAGGACCGCTATACGAGGAAGTTCAACTTCTCCCACCTCTACACCGCACTTTCCCGTTCCCAGTACATGGACTACCTGGGTCTCGGACCCGCATGGGCACGTCATGAACCCGAGCCGAACCAGATCCCCGAGGAGAAGCTTGGTGAGCTCCGTCAGGTGCTCGTCTGGATATTCGGGTCGAAGAAGGATGACACGCCGCCGATAGTGCAGTCCCAGAATCCCGATATCAAGCGTCTCGGCGAGGTGCTCGCACATGCGGAAGGGCGCCTCGTGCTTGAAGCGACGCGTGATCTCGATGCGGCTCACGCAAGCACAGAGCCAGTCGACAAGCAATTCACCGCGTCCCTCATTCGCGCGCGCGACGACCTCCGTGAGGCGGCCGGTTCGCTCAGGGCCTACGACGGGCAGGACCAGTCCTTGCTCGACATCGCGGAGGACGTCAAGGAAACGGCGGAGGTCGTGCATGCCCGCATGGTGAAGAAACGCCGTGAAGCGAGAGATGCCGAATGACGAGTTCTCTGTGTTTCCCCATAGATGAAGTAATGGGCGGAGCGGCGGACCTCGATCGTGCCGCAGACTTTCTCGAGCTCGCCGCGTTCTTTGCGAGTGACTCCGCAGCCACGACTTCGGATCTTGCCAATCAGGCTGCGATTGGCGCGGCCGACGGCCATATCGACGTGGATGGCGAGATGCAGAACGGGGAAGAAGAAGTCGTTTCAAGCACGGTCAACCGGCTCGACAACAGACGGCGCGCCTTGGGCTCTTCTGCGTACCCATTCGAACTGGATGCCCGTGGCGACATCCTCACGTGCGAGCTGGCCCAAGGCTCCTTCGGGCACACGGCATACATTCTGAGCCTCGTCCTCTCGAATCTTCGGGCCCTGTCGCCGATTCTGGACGGTTCCGAACTGCACCCTGACGAACCTGAAGTGAGGAGATTGCGCGAGTTCTTCCAGTACTTCGCGACTGCTGCCCTGGCGTCCGAGATCGGAGGCAGCGCGTGGTCATTTGGATTCCCGCGGCGAGATGGGTTGGGGTTCCTTGAGAAGCTGCGATAGATTTGGAACGTCCTGGGCGACGGACTTGTCGAAGCACAACCGGGAGCGCCGCGACAGCCGAAGGACGATCAGGTCGATGTATTCGCAGCCCGCCCGCATCTGGACCGACTGCCTGGATTCCCACTCGCCGCCGCCCAGGTTGCGACCGGCCGAGATGCAAGAGAGAAGTCGCTGAAGGGTCATCTCGGCGCGTTCAAGAGCCGGTGGTTCGCGCGACCGCCGGTGACTGAATTCACCGCGTACATGATCGTGCCGTTCGTGGTGGGCGACGAACAATTCATCGATGATGTCCGGGTAATGGGTAACGTGCTGCACCGTCTTCGCTTGCCCCGTCGCGTCGCGGAAGCGGAGCCGCTCGTGGAGGCAGGAGCGACGATTGAAGGGTATGATCGGTTGCTGGAGGCCGTGCAGTGGGTCACGGATTACCGGGAGCGAGCGAGGGAGCGAGCGTGAGGCATCGGTTTCACTCGATCTGTCCGTACTTCGCAATGTTCCCCGAGACCTTCGTCGAGAAGCATCTCGCCGCAAGTCCTTATGATGGCGTCGTTTTCGACCCCTTCTGCGGGCGTGGGACGACGGTGTTCCAGGCGCTCCTGCAGGACCGGGCCGCGGCCGGGAGCGACCTGAACCCAGTCGCAGTCTGCATCTCAGGCGCGAAGTGCGGTCCGCCCGAGCGATCGGAGGCGCGAGCACGCGTCGAAGAGTTGCGCTGCGAGTATCTCGAAGCGGATGGACTCCTCGGGGAGAGCCCGGACGGCGAGTTCTTTAATCTCTGTTTCCACCGCGACACCCTGGGGCAGATCAGTTACTTGAGGTCAGTCCTCGACTGGCGACATCGCAAGGATGACAGGTTCATCGCCGCGCTGTGCCTCGGCGCGCTGCATGGAGAGTCGCACCGGTCGCCTAACTGTTTCAGTAACCGGATGCCACGGACGATCAGCACAAAACCCGACTACTCGGTCCGCTGGTGGCGGCGGAACGGATTTACACCGCCCTCGCGCGACATATTCGAGATTCTTCTGCGGATGGTCGACTACCGGTTCCGAACGCCGCCGCCGGAGACAGTGGGACGGGTGGTTCAGTCGGATGCACGGCGGTGCGGACGTGCGTTTCCAACGCTCTCAGGCCGTGTCACCGACGTCATCACGTCACCGCCCTACCTCGACACGACCAACTATCGCGAAGATCAGTGGCTTCGTCTGTGGTTCCTGGGGCACGAACCACGGGTACCACACGGCCGCCAGGATGATCGTCACTACAACAAGGAGATGTACTGGGAATTTCTGGAGGAGGCCTGGAAGGGCGTGGCATCCTTGCTCGCCGATCAAGCGAGACTCGTCGTTCGCATCGGCGGACGCCGATTGAACAAGCCCGAACTGCGAGATGGACTCCTGCGCTCGCTGGCGAGCGGCCTGGATCGGAAGGTGCGTCTCATCGACACCGGTGTCACGTCCAAAGTTCGTAACACCCAAGCAAATTCGTTCCGAGGATCGAGGGCGTCGCAGCTCGCCGAGCACGACTTCTGCTTCGCCGTGGAGGCCTGAACAGCAGGGTTTCGACTTGTGGGGACCAATCCGGAACGGAGGCCGTCCTTCACGCGATGAAGTTTCCTCCGTCGCAGGCACGGATGTCGGCGTCTCCCCAAGGATCTTGCACCCCGTTCGGATCGTCGCGGAGACCGGCGTGGATGCCTGAGATGAAGTTCCGCATCGCAGATACCTTCACCGGCAGCCTTGCGAACCTCACACGGGCGAGGAGCAAACGGCGGCGAAGACCACGGCCTTCGATCTACAGTTGGGCCCTGCCCGCCCCAGAATGCGGCTCCACCGGCATTGACGGGGCGAAAGAGTAGCAAGGAATGCCGCATGAACGTGCTGTTCCTGATGTCGGACGAGC